>NZ_JBNJOH010000059.1:0-21471 GCF_050113735.1 Vibrio sp. TRT 2004
TCAGCCATACCCATAGGTGCGCCTGGGTGACCAGAGTTAGCTTGTTGTACACCATCCATGCTTAGAGCGCGGATTGCGTTAGCGAGATGTTGACGAGAAGACATGTCAGCTCCTGAGTGCATTAAGCGAATCATAAATGTAAGTGGGCGACAATTCTCTCAAAGCACTGTTAGCTCTGCAAACGTTTTCCAGCCAGTTTATTCACAAATATTCTATCTTTTGGTCTAACTTCATAGAGGAAGCACGCAATCTTCATATTAGCAACGCAAACGTTTAGTTTTGCTTCTAAGAAAAAAAGAGCTTGTAATTCGAACGGTCAAAACTAAAATAGACGTCTAGATGTAGAAACACCTACAGTTTGTACTAATAATTTTTTGTAGAAGACTTCCCTTCTGCTCAATTAATAATAGAAATGGAGCTCACATGGCTAAGCACCTGTTCACTTCTGAGTCAGTATCAGAAGGCCATCCAGATAAAATTGCAGACCAGATTTCTGATGCAGTCCTTGATGCGATCCTAGAACAAGATCCAAAAGCACGTGTTGCGTGTGAAACTTATGTAAAAACCGGCATGGTAATGGTTGGTGGTGAAATCACGACATCTGCATGGGTAGATATCGAAGAGCTCACTCGCCAAACTGTTCGTGAAATCGGCTACGTTCACTCAGACATGGGCTTTGATGCTAACTCTTGTGCAGTTCTAAATACGATCGGTAAACAGTCACCAGATATCAACCAAGGTGTTGATAAAGCAGATCCTAAAGAGCAAGGTGCGGGTGACCAAGGTATTATGTTCGGTTACGCAACTAACGAAACTGAAATCCTAATGCCAGCACCAATTACTTACTCTCATCGTCTTGTGCAAAAACAAGCTGAAGTACGTAAGAACGGCACTCTACCTTGGTTGCGCCCAGATGCGAAATCTCAGGTTACTTTCCAGTACGATGAAGGCAAAATCGTTGGTATCGATGCGGTTGTTCTTTCTACTCAGCACTGTGACACAATCTCAACTCCAGACCTACGTGAAGCAGTAATGGAAGAGATCATCAAGCCAGTACTACCTACAGAGTGGATCAACAAAGAGACCAAGTTCTTCATCAACCCAACAGGTCGTTTTGTTATCGGTGGTCCTATGGGTGACTGTGGTCTGACTGGTCGTAAGATCATCGTTGATACATACGGCGGCGCAGCGCGTCACGGTGGTGGTGCATTCTCTGGTAAAGATCCATCAAAAGTAGACCGTTCTGCGGCTTACGCAGCTCGTTATGTTGCGAAAAACATCGTAGCGGCAGGTCTTGCTGATCGTTGTGAAATCCAATTGTCTTACGCGATTGGTGTTGCAGATCCAACGTCTATCATGGTTGAAACTTTTGGTACTGAAAAAGTTTCTCAAGAAATCATCATTGAAGCAGTTCGTCAGCACTTCGACCTACGCCCATACGGTCTACAAGAAATGCTTAACCTACTTCAACCAATCTATAAGAAGACGGCTGCATACGGTCACTTCGGTCGTGAAGAGTTCCCTTGGGAAGCGACTGACAAAGCAGCAATTCTACGTGAGTTCGCTGGATTAAAGTAATTTAGTGACAATCACTTAGCTGATACATCGAGGCCTCTGGACAACCAGAGGCCTTTTTTATTACCAATAAAAATCGCTTCTCAACGTTGTATTTTTTTGTCATGGGGTCAATAGTTAAAAATATGTTAACACCTCGAATTCAGTATTGTACTGATGGTTAACATAGACTGATGCGCCGCTTACATCACAGACGTCGGCAAGCCGGGCATCGAGTATCAAACGCTAAATTTGCCAACGAATTTAGTCAACGTAGAGAATCGATCAAGGAGGATGTATGCCTCGTACGGTGAATCCACAGGACTTCAACGATAAACGAAAGGAAGTCTCAGATGCGGAATATGCTCGCACAATCCCTTGCAATCAGGTAAGCATATCTGCCCCATTCCACTGGCTCGCACTCGGTCTACATGACTTCGTCCGAATGCCGCTTATTAGTGCCTTTTATGGCTTATGCTTTATGGCTGCCGCAATCGGTATTGTATTACTTGTGCAATGGCAAGGAACTCACCTTGTCGTCATGCCGAGCTTAGTCGTCTATATGTTAATTGGTCCATTCCTTGCGCTTGGATTGTATGATGCTAGCTGGGAAAGAGAGAGAGGCCATAGCGCCAGTTTGATGCACTCAATGAAAGCCATTGGACGTAACTCAAGTTCACAATGGGCTTTTGCAGTGTTACTCGCGGTTTGTATGATTTTCTGGATGCGTATCGCAGCACTGCTTCATGCTCTTTACCCATCGGTTCAGGGTGCGCCTTTAAGTGAGTTTATGCCATTTCTCGTTATAGGCTCTTTGGTCGGTTTTGTTCTAGCGAGTATCGTCTTTAGTATTTCAGCGTTTTCTATTCCACTAATGATGGAACGCCGAGTCGATATGATGACTGCTGTGTTCACTAGCTTTAATGCCGTCAAATCGAACATTCCCGCGATGATCGTCTGGGCCGCACTGATCTGTGGCGGTATTTTGGTTGGTTTTGCCACTTACGGTATTGGAATGCTCTTTACCATGCCAATTCTTGGTTATGGTACTTGGCATGCCTACCATGAAACGATCAAAAAGAAACATCACCCTTAGGTCGCACTTCATGCTGTTCCGGTATATCATTCGCCCCTGCTTATGGGGCGATTTTTTTGGGAGTGTGGCTTGGACATAGAATTAGAATATCGAGCAAACAAGGTGATTGCGGAATGCATAGATACAGCACAACAAGCCTTTGAGCGCCGTTTCTCCATCCCCAGCCTTAACTTTAAACTCAGAGGAAAAGCTGCCGGTAAAGCATTTCTACAGCTCAATGAAATTCGCCTCAATCCAGTCCTTTTTAGAGAGAACAAACACGCCTTCTTTGCAGAAGTCATTCCCCATGAAGTTGCCCACTTAGTCACCTATCAAGTGTATGGGCGAGTCCGTCCTCATGGAAAAGAGTGGCAAGCAGTCATGGAGTCTGTGTTTAAAATACCCGCTCGGACAACACACCGTTTCGAAACTATCTCGGTTCAAGGAAAAACGTTCGAATATCGCTGTCAGTGCTCCTTGTACCCGTTAACGATTCGTCGCCACAATAAGGTTTTGAGACAACAAGCAAGCTATCGCTGTCAGCAGTGCCATCAAACGCTTGCCTACACGGGCAAACAACTTTTCTAAATTCGAAATTTATCAATTATTTAATGCAGAGTTGCGTGTTAGACTCCAGTTTCTAATGCTTTTCTAACACTTAACTATCATGCAAAAACATCTGCTCATCGCTCTTGCAGCAATGATTTTAAGCCCCCTATCTCAAGCTGCTCCGCCCGCTTCGTTCAGCCAAGCAAAGAAAGAAGCCGTTAAAATTTACGCCGATCACCCAACGAGTTTCTACTGCGGGTGTGACATTGATTGGAAGGGAAAGAAAGGCATCCCTGACTTAGAGTCGTGTGGCTACAAAGTTCGCAAACAGCAACAACGTGCCTCACGTATCGAATGGGAGCATGTTGTGCCTGCCTGGCAATTTGGTCACCAACTCCAATGTTGGCAAAACGGCGGAAGGAAAAATTGTTCCAAGAATGACAAACAGTTTCGTCAGATGGAAGCTGACCTCCACAACCTTACGCCAGCCATAGGAGAGGTGAACGGTGATCGTTCCAATTTCAATTTCAGCCAGTGGAATGGTATCGATGGAGTCACCTATGGCCAATGTGAAATGCAGGTCAATTTCAAGGAACGTAAAGCAATGCCCCCAGATCGTGCCAAAGGCGCCATCGCAAGAACCTATCTCTATATGAGCCAAGAATATGGATTCAATTTGTCCAAGCAGCAACGTAATCTTATGAATGCTTGGAATAAGCAGTTTCCAGTAGACAAGTGGGAGTGTGAACGAGATAGACGCATCGACAAAATTCAAGGCAATCACAATCCGTTTGTTTACGAAGCCTGCCAAGCGCGTTAAATACCTTTAGAGTTTTCAGTAAAGCACTGGAAACTCTGCTTGCCCCTTGTTTTTTCAATGCAAAGCATCCATGTTAGAAGTTAACTCAAAATCTGTTGCCGGAAGTCGAAATACAATGCGAATCCCACGAATTTATCACCCAGAAACCATAACTCAGCTTGGACGTTTGTTACTAAGTGAAGAAGCAGCTGGTCATATCGGTCGAGTGCTGAGAATGAAGGAAGGTCAGCAAGTGTTGCTGTTTGACGGGAGTGGCGCAGAGTTTCCGGCACTCATCAGTGATGTGAGCAAAAAATCCGTGGAAGTAGACGTCACTGAACGTATTGAGCGTAGCAGTGAATCACCATTAGATCTCCACTTAGGTCAAGTCATCTCTCGTGGTGATAAGATGGAGTTCACCATTCAAAAGTCTGTTGAGCTAGGTGTGAACACCATTACTCCCCTAATCTCTGAGCGCTGTGGCGTGAAACTCGATCAAAAACGCTTTGAGAAGAAACTCGCTCAATGGCAAAAAATAGCAATCAGTGCGTGTGAGCAATGTGGTCGAAATACAGTACCAGAGATTCGCCCTGTCATGCAGCTTGAGGAATGGTGTGGTGAAGAGTATGACGGCTTAAAACTCAACCTACATCCACGCGCCAAGTACTCGATTAATACTTTACCTACGCCTGTAGAAAAAGTGCGTCTACTGATTGGTCCTGAAGGTGGTTTATCCGCTGAAGAAATCGGCATGACGGAAAAGTACAATTTCGAAGAAACGCTGCTCGGCCCACGTGTTTTACGTACTGAGACAGCAGCCCTTACGGCAATTACAGCCTTGCAAGTTCGTTTCGGCGATCTTGGTTAAACGGAGAAAGACAATGATCAAATTAGGTATTGTGATGGACCCTATTTCGTCCATTAACATCAAAAAAGACTCTAGCTTTGCCATGATGCTTGAAGCGCAGCGCCGCGGCTATCAGATCCATTACATGGAAATGAACGATCTTCACCTTGAACAAGGTGTTGCGATCGCAGATACCAAGATCGTAGAACTTAAAGAAGATCCAACAGGTTGGTACGAGTTTAAATCTGAGCAAACCATCGAGTTATCCGAGCTCGATGTCGTTCTCATGCGTAAAGATCCTCCATTTGACACTGAGTACATCTACGCAACCTATATTTTAGAGCGTGCAGAAGAGCAAGGCACCCTGATCGTAAACAAGCCACAAAGCCTACGTGATTGTAACGAAAAACTGTTCACTGCATGGTTCCCAGAACTTACTCCAACCACAATAGTGACTCGAAAAGCAGAAAGAATTAAAGCGTTCCGTGAACAGCATGGCGACGTGATCTTAAAACCTCTAGACGGCATGGGTGGCGCGTCTATCTTCCGCGTCAAAGAGAATGATCCAAACGTATCCGTCATCATTGAAACCTTGACCAACCACGGTCAAAACTACGCAATGGCACAAACATTCGTTCCTGATATCAGCAACGGTGACAAGCGCATCCTAGTCGTAGATGGCGAGCCAATGCCTTATTGTTTGGCACGTATTCCTGCGAAAGGTGAAACACGTGGCAACTTGGCAGCGGGCGGAACAGGTGAAGCGAGACCACTTAGTGAGACAGATAAAAAGATAGCTGAAGCTGTAGCGCCTACACTTAAAGAAAAAGGGCTGATATTTGTTGGCTTAGACGTCATCGGTGACAAGCTAACAGAGATAAACGTAACTAGCCCAACTTGTATTCGTGAAATCGAAGCGGCATTTGATGTGTCGATCACTGGCAAACTCATGGACGCCATTGAACGTCGACTAAACGCCTAAACTGTTAGGGCAACCTATAGGGTTGCCCATATTTAAGTGGGAGTGTTTATGAATTTAACCAACCATTTTTTAGTGGCAATGCCGGGCATGAAAGATCCCTACTTCCAGCGCAGCGTGATTTACGTTTGCGAACACAACGAAGATGGGGCGATGGGTTTAATGATTAATGCTCCTATCGACATCACCATCGGCAAAATGTTAGAGAAAGTCGATGTCGAGTCAGTTCATCCGAAACTCTTAACCGACAGCTTAGACAAGCCTGTACTCAACGGTGGCCCTGTCTCGGAAGATCGTGGTTTTATACTCCACCAGCCTAAAGACGAATATGAATCCAGCATCAAGATGACGGATAAAATCTCCGTCACTACATCTCGTGATATTCTAGGTGTACTCGGGACAGAAGCTGAACCTCACCATTATCTGGTCGCATTAGGCTATTCTGGCTGGGAAGCTGGTCAGCTAGAGATAGAGCTGTCAGAGAACTCATGGTTAACGGTTGAGGCGGATCCCAATGTGATGTTCGATACTCCAATCAATGAACGCTGGCAAAAGGCAGTACAGATGCTTGGTATTGATGTCGCCCAACTTTCTAGTGATATTGGCCACGCGTAACAACAATAACGAAGAGAAACATGTCTAGAACAATTATGGCATTTGACTTTGGCACTAAAAGTATTGGTAGTGCGATAGGACAGGAAATTACGGGTACCGCTTCTCCGTTGAAAGCTTTTAAAGCTAATGATGGAATCCCAAATTGGGATGACATCGAAAAGCAAATCAAAGAGTGGCAACCGGATCTACTAGTGGTGGGTTTGCCTACCGACCTGCATGGCAAAGATCTTGAAACCATTACGCCAAGAGCGAAGAAGTTTGCTAACCGCCTACATGGCCGTTTTGGCTTAGCCGTCGAACTGCATGACGAACGCTTATCAACCATGGAAGCACGCGCAGACTTGTTCGAAATGGGTGGCTACAAAGCACTAAGCAAAGGGAATGTCGACTGCCAGTCAGCGGTCGTCATTCTTGAAAGCTGGTTTGAGGCGCAATACGGGTAGCGAGAAGCGTTCTTCTCCCCCCTAATCCATATCAATCTTAACATTACTCAACGCACTGCCACTTGAACCATTGCCACGCTGCGTTTTAAGCATGATTCTGAGATCATTGGCCGAATCTGCACTATGAAGTGCATCTTCCTCGCTAATTTGATTCTCGGTTACTAACTTATACAGTGCCTGATCAAAGGTTTGCATCCCCACCTCATTCGACTTAGCCATTGTTGCTTTTAACTCATGCAAGTCGCCACGTCGAATAAGATCAGAAACTCTTGGACTATTGAGCAACACTTCAAAGACACCATGACGACCCTGACCGTTTTTATCTCGAATCAGTTGCTGACCAATCACACCACGAAGATTCATCGACAAATCGAACAGGAATTGTTCTTTTTGCTCTTTGGGTACCAAATGTAAAATGCGTTCAAGAGCCTGATTGGCGTTATTGGCATGCAGAGTCGCCATACAGAGATGGCCTGTCTCAGCAAATGTCATTGCGTATTCCATTGTTTCACGCGAACGTATTTCTCCAATCAGAATCATATCAGGAGCCTGACGCAACGAATTCTTCAATGCAACTTCATAGCTTTCTGTATCTAAACCGACTTCACGTTGAGTCACAATGCAGCGCTGATGCTCGTGAACAAACTCAATCGGGTCTTCAACCGTTAAAATATGCCCCGACTGATGAGTATTGCGATAACCAGTCATCGCCGCCATGGTGGTCGATTTACCCGAACCCGTCGCCCCAACGACAAGAACTAGTCCCCTCTTAGCGGTAGCCAGTTCTCTCAATACTTCAGGAAGTTTGAGTTCCTCAAAGGTGGGAATCCTTGTTTCAATTCGGCGAATAACGGCGCCGGGCAGCTCTCGCTGATAGAAAGCCGACACACGGAATCGTCCAAAGTGACGGACGATAGCAAAGTTAGCCTCTTTACTAGCATGAAACTCATGCTGGCGCTCTCTATCCATCATACTTTCAAGCAAGGAACTCACCACCGCATGTGAAAGTTTATCACCTTGGGGACGCAGCTCACCATCCACACGATAAAGAACCGGAGCCCCAACCGTAATATAGAGATCTGACGACTTTTGATCGATCATCTGCTCTAAAAAAACATCAATATCCATACCGTTTCCACTCAATCAGAACATAGACGTTTCAAGTTCTATTTTCTTAGCAACTTCATCTGGCTCAACCAAGCCTTGTGCTATCAACTGTTTGGCATTCTGCTCCATGGTCTGCATCCCATGAGCCGCTCCGGTTTGAATTACAGACAACATCTGTGCGACTTTATCCTCACGAATAAGGTTGCGAATTGCAGGTGTCGCCATCATGATTTCATGGCAAGCTGTACGCCCGCCACCAATACGTTTCAGCAGTTTTTGTGCAATAACCGCTCGCAATGATTCAGAGAGCATTGAGCGCACCATTTCTTTATCGCTACCAGGGAATACATCAATAATGCGGTCAATGGTTTTTGCCGCCGAGCTAGTGTGCAGAGTCCCAAACACCAAATGACCGGTTTCGGCCGCAGTTAGCGCTAAACTGATCGTCTCTTTATCTCGTAACTCCCCGACCAGAATAACATCTGGGTCTTCGCGTAAAGCACTGCGTAAAGCGTTACTAAAATTGTGTGTGTCACGGTGGACTTCACGCTGATTGACTAAGCATTTGTTGTTGCTGTGAACAAATTCAATCGGGTCTTCAATCGTGAGGATATGCTTGTTGTGGTGACGGTTAATGTAGTCCACCATCGCTGCGAGCGTGGTCGATTTTCCAGAGCCCGTTGGCCCAGTCACCAATACCAACCCTTTTTCCATATTGGCAATTTTTTCAAAGATGGGCGGAGTGTCTAACTGTTCTAAGGTCGGAATCGTCATAGGGATGGTACGGAACACCGCTGCACAGCCTCGAGCCTGATTGAACGCATTGACACGAAATCGCCCAACGTCAGGTAACTCGAACGAAAAGTCGACTTCGAGTCGCTCTTCAAACTCGCTTCTTTGAGCGTCGTTCATCACATCAAATATCAATCGATGCACATCCGCATGATTAAAAGCTGGTACGCCAAGCTTTCTTACTTCACCATCTATCCTTACCATTGGAGATACTCCAGCAGAAAGATGTAGATCTGAAGCATTATGCTTTACACTAAAATCCAGTAATTCAGCGATATCCATTTAAAATCCTTAAGTAAAATCTGCTATGACTAGTATTCAACAAAATATTGAACAGATCACCTCACAGATTGAGGTCGCACAACAAAAGTGTGGACGCGGTCGGGACTCAGTGCAACTTCTCGCCGTCAGCAAGACTAAGCCTGTCGAAGCTATCCTTGAAGCTGCTCAAGCTGGGCAAGTCGCATTTGGAGAGAACTACGTCCAAGAGGGGGCAAATAAAGTCGCCCACTTCACTCAGCATCACCCTGAACTGAACTTAGAATGGCACTTTATTGGCCCAATACAGTCCAATAAGTCGCGCCATGTTGCAGAAAGCTTTGACTGGGTACATACCGTCGATAGAACTAAGATAGCTCAACGTCTCAACGATCAGCGTCCAGAAGGCCTCGAGCCGATTCAGGTTCTGATTCAAGTAAATACCAGTGGCGAAGCATCAAAGTCCGGCATTGACGACGATGAAATCTTTGCTCTTGCTGAGTTGATTTCTCAGCTTCCGAACCTCACTTTAAGAGGATTGATGTCAATCCCTGCTAATGTTTCAGACTATGAGTCACAACTGGCGGCATTTACTCAATTAGCAACGCTCAAAGAGAAACTCGCGCATCATTTTCCTGATCAAAACATCGATACCTTGTCGATGGGCATGAGTGGTGATATGGAAGCCGCTATCGAAGCAGGTAGCACCATGGTTCGTATCGGTACCGCTATCTTTGGTGCTCGCGATTACAGTAACAAAGCATAAATTGTTGAAAGGATACAAAGACTAATGGAACACAAGAAGATTGCCTTTATCGGCGCAGGCAATATGGTTAAAGCCATTGTGTCTGGCTTAATCACAGATGGTTACCCAGCAGAACTTATCACAGCAACAGCCCCATCTGAGACACGTCGCTTACCATTAGAGCAAAGTTATGGTATCCAGACCACCAGCGACAATTTCTCAGCGGCACAACAAGCAGAGGTCATTGTACTGTCGGTTAAACCTCAGATGATGGAAGAGGTTTGCCGCCCACTGCAAAGCATCGACTTCTCAGGAAAGTTGGTGATTTCAATTGCGGCTGGTATCCAGTGTTCACGTCTAAACGAAATGCTCGGTTGTCCATTGAATATCGTTCGTGTCATGCCCAACACACCATCACAATTGGGACTAGGAATGAGTGGCCTGTTTGCTCCTGAACACGTAACAGCGCTAGACAAAGCTTTTGCTGCTGAGTTAATGCAAGCGGTAGGCAAAGTGTGTTGGGTTGAGCAAGAATCTGGCATCAATAACGTCATTGCTGCTGCTGGAAGTGCACCTGCATACTTTTTCTTGTTTATGGAAGCCATGCAGGCAGAAGCCATCGCTCAAGGTTTTGATAAAGAGACAGCTCGTCTGCTCGTGCAGCAATCAGCGCTCGGTGCGGCAAGCATGGTCGTTGAAAACCCAGACACAGAACTGTCCATTCTACGTGAAAACGTGACATCCAAAGGGGGAACAACGGCTGAAGCCCTAAGAACATTCAATCAACATCAACTTTCAGATATAGTAGCGAAAGCTATGCAGGCGGCCGTTGCTCGCGCTGAAGAGATGGAAAAACTGTTTTAATTACCAGAGCACAACGCTCTAGAAAATAAGGGTCACCTATGAATTCAATGAGTTTTCTGATTTCCACCCTGTTTGATCTCTACATCATGGTGGTGATCTTACGTATCTGGTTGCAAGCTGCCCGCGCAGACTTCTACAACCCGTTTTCACAATTCATTGTAAAAGCAACTCAGCCTGTTATTGCTCCACTACGTCGAATGATCCCATCTGCGGGCAGCCTAGACTTAGCAACAATTCTGTTCGCCTACCTACTGTGCGTATTGAAATTCGTCGCACTGGTTCTGATCGCTTCGAATGGCTCAGTATCCTTCAGTGCAGACTTCCTATTCCTAGGTCTATTGTCACTGATTAAAGCAGCGGGTGGCCTACTTTTCTGGGTGCTATTAATCCGCGCTATCCTAAGTTGGGTGAGTCAAGGTCGCAGTCCTATCGAATACGTGTTCCATCAGCTTACTGAACCTATGCTCGCACCTATCCGTCGCGTTATCCCAGCGATGGGTGGTTTTGACTTGAGTGTGTTAGTACTTTTTATTGCTCTACAATTCGCTAACTTTCTGATGGGCGACCTTATTGGCCCAATCTGGTATCAGTTATAATGTCACAAGCAGCTTGGTTTGACGGCGAGGATCTGATTCTTCGCCTTTACATCCAACCCAAGGCAAGCAGAGACAAGATCGTTGGGCAACATGGTGAAGAGATCAAGGTAGCAATAACCGCACCTCCGGTGGATGGGAAAGCCAATGCTCACCTGAGCAAGTACCTTGCAAAGCAGTTCAAGGTAGCCAAAGGACTCATCACCATAGAAAAAGGCGAACTTGGCCGACATAAACAAGTCAGGGTCAGTTCTCCAATACAAATACCCAATGAGGTACAAGCCATCATCTGATGGCTTTTTATTTATCACTCGTCAATGAAACGAATTTAAGAAGGAAGCCCAATGAAGAAATGGATCACACTCGCACTCATCAGCTTGTTTGCTGTACCAAGCTGGGCAGGTCAGTTCAAAACCATCAAAGATGTTGAGGTACACTACTCTGCCTTCAACTCTACTTTTTTAACGGCGCAGGTTGCCAGGAATTACAAGCTCAAACGTAACGCCTATTCAGCGATCCTTAACATCAGTGTGTTAGACAATTCGCAAGCAGGAAAACCCGCCATTACCGCTCAAATCAGCGGTACCAGCAAAAACCTGTTAGGCCAGACTCGCCAGCTCAACTTTCGCGAAGTGCAGGAAGGCGACGCTATTTACTACTTAGCGGAGTTTCCTATTTCACAAGAGGAACAACTGACATTCGATTTGGATGTTAATGCTGGCATTAAGGGCACAGGAAGATTAAAGTTCACCCAGAAATTTTACGTAGAAGAGTAATGGCCAAACGGCATGACTCTCGTTCATCAAAGAGACAGAATCCAATGAGCAAGATTGTATTAGCGACAGGTAATCAAGGTAAGGTTCGCGAAATGGCAGACCTACTGTCTGATTTTGGTTTTGAAGTGTTAGCCCAAAGCGAATTCAACGTTTCTGAAGTTGCTGAAACTGGCACCACATTTATCGAGAATGCGATCATCAAGGCGCGCCACGCGGCAAAAGAAACCGGTCTTGCTGCCATTGCTGATGATTCAGGTTTAGAAGTAGACGCCCTCAAAGGTGCCCCTGGTATCTACTCCGCTCGCTATGCTGGCGAAGGTGCAAGTGACCAACAAAACCTTGAGAAGCTGCTCGACGCAATGAAAGAGGTGCCAGAAGAACAGCGCAGTGCTCGTTTCCATTGTGTGCTCGTGTTAATGCGCCATGAAAATGATCCAACTCCTGTCGTTTGTCACGGCAAGTGGGAGGGACGAATTCTCACTGAAGCTCACGGCGAAAATGGCTTCGGTTATGACCCAATCTTTTTCGTACCAGAAGACAACTGCGCTTCTGCTGAGTTAGAACCTGCACGTAAAAAACAGCTTTCACATCGCGGAAAAGCACTCAAACAGTTGTTCGCGACTCTATCTGAACAACCGCTTTAATCACTACTCAGTCAACGATAGACAATGAGCAAACTTATCCCACCAGCACTAAGTCTTTATGTACACATCCCATGGTGTGTACAAAAGTGCCCGTACTGTGATTTTAACTCTCACGCTCTAAAGGCTGAGATCCCAGAAAATGAATACATCGCAGCACTGCTACAAGATTTAGACACAGATATTGAGCGTTACCAGATCAATGATAACCCGCGCCCGCTACACTCGATCTTTATCGGTGGCGGTACTCCTAGTCTGATATCGGCACAAGGTATTGCTGCACTTCTATCAGGAATTGAAGCTCGTATCCCTTTCAAACCCGACATAGAAATCACCATGGAAGCCAACCCTGGCACGATTGAGGCGGAGCGTTTTGCTGGCTATAGAAAAGCGGGAGTAACACGTATCTCCATCGGTGTGCAAAGCTTCGAGCAGCAAAAACTTGAGAAGCTAGGTCGAATTCATGGGAAGGATGAAGCGGTCAATGCCGCTAAGCTGGCTCATCAAATCGGTCTTAGTAGCTTTAACCTCGATCTCATGCACGGATTACCGGATCAGTCTGTCAATCAAGCTCTGGCCGATCTCGATAAAGCGATCGAACTCGATCCTCCTCATTTATCTTGGTACCAGCTAACCATAGAACCTAACACCATGTTCTACTACAAGCAGCCTACCTTGCCCGATGACGATGACTTGTGGGATATTTTTGAGTTGGGACATCAAAAGTTAGCCGAAGCAGGCTACGTTCAGTACGAGATTTCCGGCTACAGTAAACCTGGTTATCAATGCCAGCATAACCTCAACTATTGGCGTTTTGGTGATTATCTTGGTATTGGTTGTGGCTCTCACGGAAAGATAAGCTTTAGTGATGGTCGCATTATTAGAACCACAAAAGTCAAACATCCGCGAGGCTATCTAGCGGCGTATGACAATATGGTCAAACCTTACTTGAGTGACGAAACGGAAGTCAGTGAACAAGATCGCCCCTTCGAATTCTTTATGAATCGATTCCGCCTGATCGAAGCATGTCCGAAACAGGATTTTCTCGACACCACAGGGCTTGGTTTCGAGGCGATTGATGAGACGATTAACTGGGCGATTGGACTAAGCTATCTCACAGAGACAAGCACTCACTGGCAGATAACGGAGAAAGGAAAGTTATTTTTGAATGACTTACTTGAAGCGTTTATGGCAGAAGAGTAAGCGAGAAGCGAGAAGCGAGAAGCGAGAAGCGAGAAGCGAGAAGCGAGAAGCGAGAAGCGACAAAATTTTGAAGGGTTGGCACACAGCACCAACCCTTTCCTTTAAAAATCAGACAATTAAAATTAAATCTTAGCCAGCACTGCCTGCAACTTTCGACTCGCTCACCACAAGCTCCTCTTGAAGGGCGCAGCCCGAACTCGATTCTCGGAGCGAAGCGTTCTAGTATCTCGAAGGACGGAGTCCGTTCTAAAATATCGATCGCCCAATTCTCTCTGCTAACAACTCTAATGCTTTTGTACCAGCTAGGGAGTTACCGGATGGATCTAGCTCAGGCGACCAAACTGCAATGGTCATTTCTCCTGGCACAACTGCCATAATACCGCCTCCTACACCAGACTTACCCGGCATACCGACTCGGTAGGCAAACTCACCCGCACCATCATACAAACCACAGGTAGCCAACAAGGCATTCAACTGCTTAGTTTGAGTTGGCGTAATCACTGGTTTGCCAGTTTGAACTGATGAGCCCTTATTCGCTAGGTAACTGAAGGTTTTGGCCAGATCGACACAGCTCATCTTGAGTGCACAGGCGTGGAAGTAGTTATTGAGCACCGGAATAACATCGTTCTCAAAATTACCAAAAGAACGCATGAGATAAGCGATAGCCGCATTACGGTCACTGTGCATCATCTCAGAGGCGGCTACCACCTTGTCATAACAGATAAGTGTATCGCCTGATAACTGACGAACAAACTCAAGCAAACGCTGGCGAGGTGCAGAGAGACGGCTATTCAGCAAATCCGCGACAACAATTGCGCCCGCATTGATAAAGGGGTTACGTGGTATACCCTGTTCCATTTCCAACTGAATCAGCGAGTTAAATGCCTGACCTGAAGGCTCTTTACCGACTCTTGCCCAAATTTCCTCTGGCTTATATAAGCACATTGCCAAGGTTAAACTCAGCGCTTTAGAGATGGATTGAATTGAGAATGCCTCATCGGCATCCCCCGCTTTAATCACTTCACCTTGATTGGTAAATACAGCAATACCTAGCTTAGACGCAGGCACTTTCGCCAATACGGGAATATAATCAGCGACTTTACCTTGCCCAATAAGAGGGCGTACCTCAGCGAGGATTTCTATTAAGATTTCTTGTGTCGGTTTCATCAGTAACCTTTAAAATCAATTAGTTATTATTATTTTCTTATAGGGTCAAAAAAGCCAACACATCAATGTTGGCTTTTTAAATCTCTTCACGTCAGCGCGATTGGCCGTCTTAACCAGCCAATAACGTTGGACAATTATTTTACGCGTTTGTACTTAATATCCCAAACGCCATGGCCTAAGCGATGACCACGTGCTTCAAATTTTGTTAGCGGGCGCTCATCCGGACGTGGAATATAGTCACCATCTTGAGCGATGTTTTCAAAACCAGGCGCTTGGTTCATCACTTCAATCATATGCTCTGCGTAGTTTTCCCAGTCAGTTGCCATATGGAAAATACCTTCGCCTTCAATCAGCTTTTGACGAACCATTTCAGCGAAATCTAGCTGAACGATACGGCGCTTGTGGTGACGCTTTTTGTGCCACGGATCTGGGAAGAACAGTTGAAGAGTGGCGAGGCTGCTATCTGGAATCATGTTAGCAAACACTTCTACCGCGTCATGACACATAACACGTAGGTTAGTGATACCCGCTTCACGCGCATCTGACAAACAAGCACCAACACCTGGGCTATGTACTTCGATACCGATAAAATTTTTCTCAGGTGCATTTTTCGCCATTTCAACCAGCGATGCCCCCATACCAAAACCAATTTCAAGAACAACAGGGTTGTCGTTACCAAACACCTCTTTCCAATCAAGAAGTTCATTTTGGTAATCTATACCCATTGCTGGCCAACACTCATTCATCGCGTTTTCTTGACCCTTGGTCAGACGACCTTCGCGTCGAACAAAGCTGCGAATTTTGCGTATCAATTTACCGTCTTCGTTGTACTCGTTAGTGGTCACTTCACTCATGATTTTGCCTGTCTAAAAATTGGTCTCGACTCAAAGGGATTGTGATTATCCAAAGAATTGCCACTGGTGCAAGTTTTTTAGCTAATTCCACACAGTTTATCGGTTGTACTTTACCCATAAACTATGGTGCAATTTTGCAAGATTAGATAACAAAATAAACAGAGCAAGTCGTGACCCCTTTCGCCAGCGCCATCCTCGAATGGTATGAAAACTATGGACGTAAGAGCCTACCTTGGCAGCAAAATAAAAGCGCCTATAGCGTTTGGCTGTCTGAAATCATGTTGCAACAGACCCAAGTTGCCACTGTGATCCCCTATTACCAACGTTTTCTGCAACGCTTTCCAACCGTAGTAGATCTCGCGAATGCGGAACAAGATGAAGTCTTACACCTGTGGACAGGACTTGGTTACTACGCCAGAGCACGAAACCTCCATAAAGCGGCAAAAGTCGTTACCGAGCAATATGGTGGAGAGTTCCCACTAAACATTGAAGAGATGAACGCATTACCTGGAATTGGACGCTCCACTGCTGCCGCCATACTCTCTTCCGTTTACAAGCAACCACACGCTATTTTGGATGGTAATGTTAAGCGAACTTTAGCTCGGAGCTTTGCGGTAGAAGGATGGCCGGGACAGAAAAATGTTGAGAATCAATTGTGGCAATATGCAGAACAACACACCCCCTCAGTTGATGTCGACAAATACAACCAAGCGATGATGGATATGGGGGCGATGGTCTGTACACGCAGTAAGCCAAAATGTACCCTCTGCCCTATCGAGTCTTTCTGCCTTGCCAACAAACAGGGTAATCCACTCGACTATCCAGGTAAGAAGCCTAAAAAAGAGAAACCGTTTAAGGAAACGTGGTTTGTCATGCTACACCACAACAATCATGTGTGGCTGGAACAACGCCCTCAATCTGGAATTTGGGGTGGGTTGTTCTGTTTTCCTGAAGCTGAAGATGACAATATCGTCCATCAGCTTGATATACGTAATGTTACTGAGGATACAATCAAAGACCAGACTCAGTTGATCGCATTCCGCCATACTTTTAGCCATTATCATCTCGATATCACACCAATTTTGGTAGACCTATCAAAGCAACCCAATGTGGTAATGGAAGGAAGCAAAGGTCTTTGGTATAACTTATCGCAACCTGAAGAGATCGGTTTAGCCGCGCCAGTTAAGCAATTACTGGAAAGCTTGCCTTTTGAACTTCAAAGTTAATCATATTTTAAGGAGTCGTTATGAGCCGCACTGTATTTTGTGCTCGACTACAAAAAGAAGCTGATGGTCTTGATTTTCAGCTTTATCCGGGTGAACTAGGAAAGCGTATTTTTGATAATATTTCTAAAGAAGCTTGGGCACAGTGGCAACACAAACAGACCATGCTGATCAATGAAAAAAAACTCAATATGATGGATCCTGAACACCGTAAGTTAATCGAAACTGAAATGGTTAACTTCCTGTTTGAAGGTAAAGAAGTCCATATTGAAGGCTACACTCCGCCTAGCGAGTAACCCTAGCCTGAATTGAGATACGGAAAAATGACATCATTGCCAGCAGTGATGTCATTTTTTTAGGAGATATATGAAGAAGTTAGCGTATTTTTTTCTCGCGATGTCATTAACAGGTTGCAGCCGAGAGTTTGTTGAAAACCTGTATGATGTGAACTATGAACCGACGAACCGTTTTGCCAAAAATCTCGCTCAGCTGCCCGGTCAGTTTGAAAAAGACACAGCGGCACTTGATGCACTGATCAACAGCTTTTCGGGCAACATCGAAAAGCGTTGGGGACGCAACGAAATTAAATTTGCGGGCAAAAGTAACTACGTAAAATACATAGATAACTATCTTAGTCGTTCAGAAGTAAACTTCGATAAAGGCTTGATTACTATCGAAACCGTCTCTCCTACGGATCCTAAGGCACATCTAAAAAATGCCATCATCACGACTTTGCTGACACCAGATGATCCCTCAAACGTCGACCTTTTTTCCTCTAAAGAAATCACTTTGGAAGGCCAACCATTTCTTTATCAACAAGTTGTTGACCAAGATAACAAGCCTATTCAGTGGTCATGGCGTGCTAATCGATTCGCAGATTATCTGATCGCCAACAAGCTGAAAGTCAAAGACGTAGATTTTAAGAAAGCCTATTACGTCGAAATTCCGATGGTAGCGGAACAGTTTGAAATTCGTAGCTACAAATATGCAGACATCGTTCAACGAGCATCCCGCAAGTACGACATACCTGAAGACCTAATTTACGCCATCATCAAAACAGAAAGTAGCTTCAACCCCTATGCCGTAAGCTGGGCAAACGCTTATGGTTTAATGCAAGTCGTACCAAAAACAGCAGGGCGAGACGTATTTAAGTTAGTCAAAAAACGCTCAGGAGAGCCGACACCCGAGTACTTGTTTAACCCAGAAAACAATATTGATACTGGGACTGCCTACTTCTACATCCTGAAAAATCGTTACTTGAAAGACGTGAACCATCCAACTTCGTTGGAGTACAGCATGATTTCAGCGTACAACGGTGGTACTGGTGGTGTATTGAACACTTTCAACCGTAATGACCGCAAACGTGCGATGAACGACCTCAACTCATTGCAACCCAATCAGGTTTATTGGGCGCTGACGAAAAAGCACCCTAACGCCGAAGCACGTCGTTACTTAGAAAAAGTTACCAAATTCAAAAAGGATTTTAACTCAGGTAAAACATAATCATTAAAAACGGCTAAATAATCGGCACTTAACCACTTTTTTGAATTTTTTTCTAAAAACAAGTTGACGGCAAGAGCGAAAATCCGTTTAATAGCGCTCCGTCGCCCGGATAGCTCAGTCGGTAGAGCAGAGGATTGAAAATCCTCGTGTCGGTGGTTCGATTCCGCCTCCGGGCACCACAATTTGATTTGTTGGTGTCTTAACGAAAGTGACAACACGAACAAAAGCATAAAGAATACAGTGTGCCGACTTAGCTCAGTAGGTAGAGCAACTGACTTGTAATCAGTAGGTCACCAGTTCGATTCCGGTAGTCGGCACCATTCTTTTGCCTCGATAGCTCAGTCGGTAGAGCAGAGGATTGAAAATCCTCGTGTCGGTGGTTCGATTCCGCCTCGAGGCACCATTATTTGGTGTACTTACGAAGTAAGACACAAACAGAATAGTTCCTCCTTAGCTCAGTTGGTAGAGCGACGGACTGTTAATCCGCAGGTCGCTGGTTCGAGCCCAGCAGGAGGAGCCACTTTAAGAAGCCAAGTCGAAAGACTTGGCTTTTTTCATTTCTAGCGCGCCAACTTCTATTTCCACGCTATACCTCACCCACGCTATCCGGTTACTGCAACCAAATCTTTAACTTGTTCTCACTTGCCACATTTGAATACACCAGAGTTATCAATTTTAGTGACTTTTTTTTAGGTACGAAATATATTCGACCCCCTAGCAGATAAATATTTAATCTGTTCTACAATAAGATGACAAGACAAATAAACTACACCTAATTGTCCCTTTTAAATTTCAGAATGATCAATTTGTGAGCAATTATATGAAACTAAAGACACAAGCTTATTTATTATCAGGAATTATCCTGATTGCTCTACTCGCTTTAACGGCTACTGGGTTATGGACTCTGCGTGTTGCCAGCAACTTTGATAACAAGCAACGAGTTACTGAGCTATTTAAAAGTGCCTACAGCATACTAAGCGAAGTGGAGAAAATGGTCGTTGACGGCACATTAGAAGAGCAGCAAGCCAAAGCCATTGCCACTCGCCTATTGAGAAACAATATCTACAAAGATAATGAATACGTTTATGTCGCCGATGAAAATATGACGTTTGTAGCAACACCATTAGACCCTCAGCTACATGGTACCAGCTTCCATGATTTCAAAGATGGTAACGGCAATAGTGTCGGACAACTTATTCAAGACGTTTTAGGTCGTAAAACAGGCCAGATCGTTGAATACACTTGGACGCAAAAACAAGCCGATGGCAGCATTGAAAGTAAACTTTCTATTGCACAAAAGACCCCTAAATGGGGATGGGTTGTTGGCACAGGGATAGGTTTCAATGAGGTCAACGCTCGATTCTGGGCAACGGCACAATGGCAGTTAGTTCTCTGTTTGATCATTGCGGGGGCTATTTTAGCCGTATTGGTGTTCTCAATTCGTCGTATGCTCACGCTATTAGGCGGTGAACCTCAAGAAGTACGTAAAGCCGTGCAAGAAGTCGCCAATGGTACCATTCAAACGTCGTTCGCTTCTAAGGCCGCTCCAGGAAGTATCTACGAAGCAGTTCAGCAAATGAGTCAGTCACTAGCGCAATTGGTCAGCAACCTAGACGGATCTATGCATGCGCTTCGCAATGAGCTAGCGAACGTAGAAAGCCGTTCTGCGACCATCGCTCAATTAACCGATTCTCAGCAACAATCGACCGCCATGATTGCAACAGCAATGACTGAAATGGCCTCTTCGGCAAACAACGTTGCTGACTCGGCAAGTGATACAGCGCGTAATACTGAAGAGGCAGATAAACAAAGCCAGCATACTCAACAACTGATTCACAACACCGTAGATAACATCCAAGGCTTAGCTAGCCAGTTGGGTACCGCGAGCAAAGCAGTCGCTGATTTAGACAGCGACGTTAATAATATTGTTAAAGTCTTAGATGTAATCGGTGATATTGCAGAACAAACAAACTTGCTGGCACTGAACGCAGCCATTGAAGCGGCACGAGCGGGTGAACAAGGCCGAGGCTTTGCAGTCGTTGCCGATGAGGTACGTAACTTAGCAGGACGAACTCAAGACAGTACCAAAGAGATCCAACTGATGATTAATAACCTTCAGCAAGGCTCGCGAAATGCCATTAGCACCATGGAAGTCTGTGCGGAAACCAGTGAAAGCACCGTTGAAGAATCTCAAAATGCCTCTGCGGCTTTGCAACAGATCGTTGTCGCTCTGGAGTCTATTACCGAAATGAGTCATCAAATTGCAACTGCCGCGGCAGAACAGACCCAAGTGAGTGACGATATTTCTCAACGTATCAATATGATTGAAGATAGCGGCAATCAGCTAAGTAGCGTAGTGACAGAGAGTCACAACAGCACACAAAGCCTAGCTCAATTAGCCAATGAACTAGAAAATTGGGTAAGTAAGTTTACTGTTAAGCACTAAAAACCGTTGGAGCAACAAAAAGCACGCCTCTTCGCGTGCTTTTTTGTTCTTTACCCCTCACTATTCCGGTCGATTTTTACGATAACGCCTTTTGCTCTCTATACATTTCTTATCCAAAATGGATAAAAACAGCCCATTAAGTATAGAAAAACAACAAACGATATTTTTTTTGCATTTTCATGTTGACCTAAAGCACGAAAAGCATTTTAATACACCTCGTCGCCCGGATAGCTCAGTCGGTAGAGCAGAGGATTGAAAATCCTCGTGTCGGTGGTTCGATTCCGCCTCCGGGCACCACAATTTGATTTGTTGGTGTCTTAACGAAAGTGACAACACGAACAAAAGCATAAAGAATACAGTGTGCCGACTTAGCTCAGTAGGTAGAGCAACTGACTTGTAATCAGTAGGTCACCAGTTCGATTCCGGTAGTCGGCACCA
>NZ_JBNJOH010000060.1:0-20642 GCF_050113735.1 Vibrio sp. TRT 2004
AGGAGTGCTTCAGGTGTGGAAATCGGGTACGGGCTGTGGATTACGCGCTTTGAGATAGGGGACAATACGAGCGCTGCGCCTTCGGACAATGGCAGCGGGATTTACGCTGAAGGTAAGGTTTGGCTGTAAACTGATGAGATGCTGGGCCTAGAAGATGTTGATAGGACTTGTCCCTGAAAAGAGAAATACTTTAGCCTACACCCATAAAAAAGCAGCCATTTGGCTGCCTTTGAATGTCTTTCTGAGTATCACACTTATTCTTGGGGGGCTTGTTCAAGATCGCACTCTTCGTCGATCTCCTTCTGTTTGAGTTTCGCTTTATCAATCATAGGAGTGATGGTCGAGCCTTGGACAAGGATAGAAAATACCACTACTGAATATGTCATGACCAACACGATCTCTTTTACATCTATCAGCTTATCCTGAATGACCCAGATACCCGATGGAATTGATAGCGCCATCGCTAATGCCAGCCCACCACGGAGGCCACCCCAAGTGAGTATCCTGACAGACCAAGGGTTGTACTTGCGGTAGCGTTTGAAGCCAATGTAAGAGAAGAATACGCTCAGGTAGCGAGCTGCGAGTACTAATGGGATGGAGAACGCCATTAGGATCCAGTCTTCTTTATGGAACTCAAATAGTAACATAGACATACCAATGAGTAGGAATAGCACGCCATTTAAGAATTCATCTACCAGCTCCCAGAAGTGGTCTAAGTGGTCTTCACTTTCTTTAGAGAAACCGATAAAGCGAGTCCAGTTCCCTATCATGATACCTGACACAACCATAGCTAGCGGGCCTGAAACGTGTATCACTTCAGCAAATGCATAACCGGCCGTTGGCATACCAATCGTGAGCAGCAGTTCCATAGAGTGATCATCTGTAGCACTAATTAAGTAGTGGAAAAGTAGTCCTAGAGCAAAGCCATAGGCAATACCACCGATGGCTTCTTGAATGAACAGTAATGTCACACTGCCCACCGTTGGCGTTTCTGTGCCGAATGCGATGGTAAAAATAGTAACGAAGATTACTAAGCCGAAGCCATCGTTAAACAGAGATTCACCTTCGATTTGGGTTGAAATACGTTTTGGTGCATCAAGTTTCTTTACGATCGCAAGAACAGCGATAGGGTCGGTTGGCGAGATCAGTGCGCCAAATAACAAGCAATAAATGAGATTGAATTGAATGCCGATCAGTTGACAGAATCCATACAGTACAAAGCCTATAAAGAACGTCGAAAACAGGGTCGCGCCGAGAGCAAGCACTGTGATTTCCCATCTTTGATCTTTTAAATTGGGAAGTTTGATTCCTAATCCGCCCGCAAATAACAGAAATCCAAGGATCCCTTTTAGAAGAAAGTCTTCAAAGTTAATGCTGGATACCGTGTTTGAAGCGATTTCAGTCAGGTGGAACCAATCATTCTGACCCGCAATTAAGATAAGTAGCGAAAGCATCATCGAACCAGCGGTAATCGCGATGGTGGTTTGCATCTTACCTATCTTGCTGTTTATAAAAGCAATCAACATCGCTGCTGCAGACAGGAAGCACAGTGTGTAGTAGACCGACATTAGAATCTCATTATGTAACAAATTATGAATGAAGATTTTCTGCCTACTATGTTCAAATAGCAAACACTTTTTGTCATAAGTAAGTCATCAATTTGATCTTTTAGACGTCTAGACTCCTTTAATAACTGTGATAGGATGGAGGCATAAATAAAGGAATGAGGCAGTACCGTGGGAAGTAATGTAAGGCAACAGATTGAAGCTCAATTAAAGCAACGTATCTTATTGATTGATGGTGGTATGGGCACCATGATCCAAGATTACAAATTGGAAGAGCAAGATTACCGAGGCGAACGCTTTGCAGATTGGCACTGTGATTTGAAGGGCAATAATGACCTGTTAGTGTTGTCACAGCCAACGTTAATCAGAGATATCCACGCAGCGTATCTTGAAGCAGGGGCGGATATTCTTGAAACCAACACTTTCAATGCGACGACTATCGCTATGGCTGACTACGATATGGAAAGCCTCAGCGAAGAGATTAACTTTGCCGCAGCAAAATTGGCAAGAGAAGTCGCTGATGAATGGAGTGCGAAGACGCCAGATAAACCTCGCTATGTTGCCGGTGTTCTTGGTCCTACTAACCGCACATGTTCTATCTCACCGGATGTAAATGACCCTGGTTATCGAAATGTTAGCTTTGACCAGTTAGTTGAAGCGTATTCTGAATCGACTCGCGCCCTGATCCGAGGTGGGTCTGATCTTATCCTTATTGAAACCATTTTTGACACTTTGAATGCCAAGGCTTGTGCCTTCGCGGTTGATAGTGTGTTTGAAGAACTGGGTTTTAGCCTACCTGTTATGATCTCAGGTACCATTACCGATGCGTCGGGTCGGACATTATCCGGTCAAACAACCGAAGCCTTCTATAACTCTCTACGTCACGTTCAACCAATCTCATTTGGACTTAACTGTGCCCTTGGCCCTGATGAGCTAAGACCATACGTTGAAGAGCTTTCACGTATCTCTGAGACGTTTGTTTCAGCACACCCTAATGCGGGTTTGCCGAATGCTTTTGGTGAGTACGACCTTTCTCCTTCGGACATGGCGGTTCATGTCAAAGAGTGGGCTGAAAGTGGCTTTCTTAATTTAATTGGCGGGTGTTGTGGTACTACGCCTGAGCACATTCGCCAAATGGCAAAGGTGGTCGCTGGAGTAAAACCAAGAGCACTTCCTCAATTGACGGTGGCTTGTCGCTTATCAGGTCTTGAACCGTTAACGATTGAGAAGGAAACTCTGTTTGTTAACGTCGGCGAACGAACAAACGTTACTGGCTCTGCTCGCTTCAAACGATTGATCAAAGAAGAACTCTATGACGAAGCGTTAGAGGTTGCCCGCCAGCAAGTAGAGAACGGCGCACAGATCATCGATATCAATATGGATGAAGGCATGTTGGATGCGGAGGCGAGTATGGTTCGTTTCCTAAATCTATGTGCATCTGAGCCAGAAATCTCGAAAGTCCCTATCATGGTCGATTCATCCAAGTGGGAAGTCATTGAAGCGGGTCTAAAGTGCATTCAGGGCAAAGGCATTGTTAACTCCATATCTCTTAAAGAGGGTAAAGAGAAATTTGTCGAACAGGCTAAGTTGATTCGCCGTTACGGTGCGGCTGTTATTGTCATGGCATTTGATGAAATCGGTCAGGCAGAGACACGTGCACGTAAACTAGAGATATGTACGAATGCCTACAATATCTTAGTCAATGAAGTCGGTTTCCCACCGGAAGATATCATTTTCGACCCAAATATTTTCGCTGTTGCAACGGGCATTGAGGAACACAACAATTATGCGGTGGACTTTATTGCAGCGGTAGCAGACATCAAACGCGACCTCCCTTATGCGATGATATCTGGTGGCGTTTCGAACGTCTCATTCTCTTTCCGAGGTAATAACTACGTTCGAGAAGCGATTCATGCTGTGTTCCTCTACCACTGTTTTAAAAACGGCATGGATATGGGTATCGTAAATGCAGGGCAACTCGAAATATACGACAACGTACCCGAGAAGCTGCGTGAAGCGGTTGAGGATGTGGTGCTCAACCGTCGCGATGACAGTACTGAGAGGTTACTGGATATTGCTGCGGAGTACGCAGACAAGGGAGTAGGTAAAGAAGAAGACGCGTCGGCACTTGAGTGGCGTACTTGGCCTGTTGAAAAACGTTTAGAGCACGCCTTAGTAAAAGGTATTACCGAGTTTATTGTTGAAGATACTGAGGAAGCGCGCGTGAATGCTGCCAAACCGTTAGAGGTGATCGAAGGCCCTCTCATGGATGGTATGAACGTCGTCGGTGACCTGTTTGGTGAAGGCAAAATGTTCCTACCTCAGGTGGTGAAGTCAGCACGTGTAATGAAGCAGGCAGTTGCCCACCTAGAGCCATTTATCAATGCGGGCAAACAGGAGGGATCTACTAACGGTAAGATTTTATTAGCAACGGTGAAAGGTGATGTTCACGATATTGGTAAGAATATCGTAGGTGTCGTTTTGCAATGTAATAACTATGAAATTATCGATCTCGGGGTGATGGTTCCGTGTGAACAGATCCTTAAAGTCGCCAAAGAAAAGAATGTCGATATCATTGGACTTTCCGGCTTAATTACCCCTTCACTCGACGAAATGGTTCATGTTGCCAAAGAGATGGAACGTCTTAATTTCGATTTGCCGCTTTTGATTGGTGGTGCAACCACATCTAAAGCTCATACCGCTGTTAAGATAGAGCAGAACTACAAACATCCCGTTGTTTATGTAAACAATGCGTCTCGAGCGGTTGGTGTGTGTACCTCGCTGCTTTCAAATGAACTGCGCCCTGATTTTGTTGAAAAGCTTGATGCAGATTATGTACGTGTACGTGATCAACATAACCGCAAAAAGCCACGTACTAAGCCTGTTACTCTTGAACAAGCACGAGCGAACAAGGTTGTCATTGACTGGGAGAGTTACACACCGCCAGTTCCTGCTAAGCCGGGTGTGCATGTATTTGACGATTTTGACATCGGTACCTTGCGTAAGTACATCGATTGGACGCCATTCTTTATGACATGGTCTTTGGTGGGTAAGTATCCCACTATTTTCCAACATGAAGAGGTAGGTGAAGAAGCAAAACGTCTCTTTGAGGACGCGAATGAGCTACTCGATCGTGTTGAACAAGAAGGTTTGATGCAGGCGCGAGGAATGTGTGCACTTTTCCCTGCTGCAAGTATTGGCGATGATATCGAGGTCTATACTGATGAATCTCGTACTGAAGTCGCTAAAGTTCTGCATAACTTACGTCAGCAAACCGAGAAACCTAAAGGCTTTAACTACTGTTTGTCTGATTACATAGCACCTAAGGAGTCGGGCAAAAAAGATTGGATTGGTGCCTTTGCTGTAACAGGTGGTATCAATGAACGGGAGCTGGCTGATCAGTACAAAGCGCAGGGTGATGACTACAATGCGATCATGATTCAAGCGGTTGCTGACCGATTGGCTGAAGCCTTCGCTGAGTATCTGCATGAGCGGGTACGTAAAGAGATCTGGGGTTATGCCGAACATGAAAACTTATCCAATGAAGAGCTCATTAGAGAGAAGTATCAAGGTATTCGTCCTGCGCCTGGATATCCGGCTTGTCCTGAACATACCGAGAAAGGCCCATTGTGGGAGTTGATGAAAGTCGAAGAGACGATAGGGATGACCTTAACGTCCAGTTACGCGATGTTCCCTGGGGCGTCTGTTTCGGGCTGGTACTTCTCTCATCCAGATTCTCGCTACTTTGCGATCGCACAGATCCAACAAGATCAAGTTGAAAGTTACGCGCAGCGCAAGGGATGGGATATGCTTGAAGCAGAGAAATGGCTGGGCCCTAACATTAACGGCTAGAGCCTTTCCTGATAGAAAAAGCGCAGCTCAATGAGCTGCGCTTTTTAATATGTATCTGAGACTAGATCAGGATTGTCGCAAGTCCGAGGAATACCGACAAACCAATGACATCGGTGACGGTTGTTAGAGCCATGCCCCCTGCCAGTGCTGGATCGATATTCATTTTCTTGAGTAGGATCGGAATGGTTACACCGGCAACACCAGCAACAAACAAGTTGGTTAACATCGCTGCCGAGATGATTCCACCCAACATCCAGTTCCCTTTCCAAGCAACGACAATACCACCGATAATTAATGCCCACATGATGCCATTGAGTAGGCCGATGGCCGCCTCTTTCATCAGTAGTTCACGCTTGTTGGAATCACCGATATGGCCAAGCGCTAGACCACGGATCACCAGAGCGACGGTTTGGTTACCAGCAACCCCGCCCATCGAAGGCACAATGGTCATCAACACGGCGATCGCGGCCATCTGATCGAGAGTGGCTTCAAACATGTTTGAGACCGATGCCGCAGCAAGAGCAGCAAGAACATTAGCACCTAACCAAATACTGCGTTTTCGTGCTGATTTTACCACTGGGGCGAAAGTATCTTCGTCATCATCCATACCCGCCATACTCATCATCGAGTGTTCTGCGTCTTCACGAATGACATCGACAACGTCATCGATAGTAATACGTCCAACAAGGTGCTGCTTGTCGTCGATTACAGGAGCTGAAATCCAGTTACGACGTTCAAACAAGCTCGCTATGTCTGAGTCGCTCATCGTCACATCGATAGCTTCGTCGGCATCTTCCATCACATCACTGACTTTGACGTCTGGTTGCGTTGTGATGAGTGTTGTGATCGGCAGTTCGCCGATCAGTCGGCTCTCTTCATCGATAACGTAGAGTGCGTCAGTGGCTTCCGGCAATTCGCCTTTCATGCGTAGATAACGTAATACAACGTCGACATCGACATCACCACGAATAGTGATGACGTCGGTGTTCATTAAACTACCGGCGGTGTCTTCTGGGTAGGAAAGGGCAGTTTCAACTAATAGACGCTCAGCTGCGTCCATTTGAGATAAAACTTCTCTTGAAACATCATCGGGTAGGCTTCGAAGAACGTAAGCGACATCATCCGTCTCCATACCTTCGGTTGCTTCTGCCAGCTTTTCTGGTGCCATTCTAGACACTAGATCGTCTTTCACATCCTCATTCAGTTCATCGAGGATTTCACCATAATCTTCTGGGTCGGTGAGCTGCCAAAGAACTTCACGGCTTTTACGAGGTGATGCTTCTAATAGATGGGCAATATCTTCCGGTTCCATGTCCTGCAATTGACGACGGACATGGACAAAACGGCCATTTTCTAGCGCTTCAGTAACTTCTTTCAGGGCTTGGTGAGCTTGATCGAACTCTATTTGCTCTGCCATTGATTCCCCCTGACTCTATATTCCTACAATACTATGAATAGTAACCGAATTTTAGGATGGATTTAATAAGTTAATGTGAAGGAAGGTCATTTAGTTAGAGCATTTACGAGGATTACTCCTCTTCATCAAACTTATCTTCAATAAGATGACAGACTGCTTCTAACGCGGGATGAGCATCGTTTCCCTCGGCACTAATGGTAACGTGCTCTCCCTGAGCTGATTCTAGCATCAGCAGCCCCATGACACTATCGGCTGTGGCTTCTTTGCCTTCATGGTTTTGGATAGTCAGAATGGCGTCGTAAGATTGGGCAAGTTCAACCAGTTTTACAGCAGCACGAGCATGAAGCCCAAGACGATTTTGAATTAACACAGTACGACTTTGCTGCTGCATAAACTTATTCCTTATGATTTTTCTCTAATGAGGCATGGCGTATTTGTACTTGGTGTCCCATTTCAGCAAAGTACTCGCCAATTTGCTGAGTAAGATAGACGGAGCGATGTTTTCCGCCCGTGCATCCAATCGCTACGGTTAGGTAGCTACGATTATTTTTCTCTAATAAGGGTAGCCAGTCTTCAATAAATTTTTGGATCTGACGTTTCAGCTCCATAACCTCTTGGTGACCTTCTAAGAAAGACTTAATAGGGGCATCTAATCCTGTTAGGGGGCGTAAATCTGGCTCCCAATGTGGATTGGGTAAGAAGCGAACGTCGAAGACATAGTCTGCATCACTTGGGAGCCCATACTTAAAACCAAATGACTGGAACACCATGACTAGGTCTTTACGCTCACGACCTTCAACTCTCATGCGCACGGTTTCGCTGAGTTCGTGCAGAGATTGGTTGCTACTGTCGATGACCAAATCGGCATGTTCTTTCAGCGGGGATAGAATACATCTCTCTTTTTCGATCGCTTGTTCGAGTGAAGTATTGCCCAAACTCAATGACAAGGGATGGATTCGACGAGTTTCGCTGTAGCGTTTAAGCAATGTGTCTTTGTTCGCATCTAAGAATAGAACGCTAACATCCGAGTCTTGCTTAAGTTTAGCCAGTACGTCTTCGACAAGATTCGGCTCAGTGGGCAGATTACGAATATCGATGCTGACAGCAACGTTTTGCTTACTGGACTGAACTGTTTTGACGAAGACTTCGAGTAAATCGACGGGGAGGTTATCAACGCAGTAATAGCCAAGATCCTCGAGAACTCGCAATGCGACGCTTTTTCCAGCGCCTGATTGGCCGCTTACAACGATGAGACGCATTATTGATTGACCATGATGTCGTAAAGCTCTTGATCAGACTGAGCTTTGCGAAGCTGTTTTAGGATCTGCTTATCGTTTAAACGCTCTGCCATACTAGAAAGGGTTTTAAGGTGCTCTTTACATTGCGCGTCAGGCACGAGAAGAGCAAAAAGTAGGTCTACAGGGCGGTTATCGATAGAATCAAATTCAACCGGAGATTCACATTGCAGTAAAACTGCAACTGCTTTATCGCTGGACTGCATACGAGCATGGGGAATGGCAATTCCATTTCCAATGCCAGTACTGCCGACTTTCTCGCGACTTAGCATACATTCAAATAATTCAGTTGAGTTTTGACCTGTCTGTTCAGCAACGAGTTCACTGATCAGCTCTAGGGCTCTTTTTTTACTAGTACATTGAACTGCACTTTTCGTGCAGTTCAATGTAAGGATTTCGCTTAGTTGCATGGTTTTAGTGGGCGTTTAGCTTTTCTTTGTGCTTGTTGAGCTGTCGAACAAGTTTGTCGACGAGCGAATCTATGGCTGCATACATGCTTTCATCGTCAGAAGAGGCATGAATTTCACCTTGGTTAACGTGAAGGGTAGCTTCTGCGATTTGACGTAGTTTTTCAACTTTTAATACAACATGTACGCTGTTGATGTGGTCGAAAAAGCGTTCTAGCTTTTGAAACTTTTCGTTTACGTAGTCTTGCATTGAATCGGTTAGATCAACGTGATGGCCATTAATATTGATTTGCATAGACTTTCCTTCTCGGTTTTTAGGCCTTATAGCAGGCGTTTGCGCTGACTTGATGGTGCAATACCTAGTGACTCTCGGTATTTAGCGATTGTTCGTCTAGCGACCTGAATCCCTTGGTCAGCGAGTAGAGCAGCAATCTTGCTATCACTAAGTGGTTTGGCACTGTTTTCGGCAGCGACAAGCTTCTTGATGAGGGCACGAATTGCAGTTGATGAGCATTCTCCGCCATTGTCAGTACTGACATGACTTGAAAAGAAGTACTTCAATTCAAAAATGCCACGAGGGGTATGCATGTACTTTTGCGTTGTCACCCTTGATATGGTGGATTCATGCATGTCGACCGCGAGAGCGACATCATTCAGCACCATAGGTTTCATGGCTTCTTCTCCATACTCAAAGAAATCGCGCTGATGTTCAACAATACACTTAGCAACTTTGAGCAGAGTCTCGTTTCTACTTTCTAAACTTTTAATCAGCCATTTTGCTTCTTGCAAATTGCTGCGAATATACTGACTGTCAGCACTGTTGCCTTTACCTAAGGCCGCATATTGCTGATTTACTTTCAGTCTTGGAACTGAATCTGGGTTGATCGTTACAACCCACTTACCGTGATCTTTGTAAACTGAGACATCAGGAATGACGTATTCAGCGTGCTCTGAAGCAATACGGCTCCCCGGTCTTGGATCGAGCTGCTGAACGAGTTTGAGAGCTTCGCGTATCTCCGCTTCTTTCAGTTTAGTCTCTTTAATGATCAGTTTGTAATCTCGATTGCCTAACTGATCAATGTGATGGGTAAGAATTAATTTCGCTTCTGCGAGCCAAGGAGTGTCTTCAGGATAAGTGGCTAGTTGCAGCAGTAGACAGTCCTGCAAATTAACGGAGGCTACACCGAGAGGATCAAATTGTTGGATACGCTTGCGTACAGCTTCAATTTCTTCGATCTCAATTTCTTCGTTATTGAAATTTTCTAAGATCTCTTCAGTGGAAACGGTTAAGTATCCGTAGTCATCAATGGCATCAATTAAGGCGAGAGCGATGGTTCGATCTGTTTCACTAAATGGCGTCAGGTCAAGCTGCCAAATGAGATAGTCTTGTAAAGACTGGGTGGTTTCACCTTGATAAACAGGAGTATCATCGTCGAGAGCAATGCCTGTACTGCCGGTATTTGCGCTATAGACATCATCCCAAGTGGTATCAATTTCGAGGTCGTTACTAATTTCAGATTTTTCGATGAGTTCAGAACTGTCTTTGACGTCGGGTTCCGCGGTATCTGCAAGTTCTACGGTAGGCTCTTTTTCCTCACTGCGGGTATTGTCTTCAACCGTAGGTTCGTCATGGGCCTCTTCTACCTCAAGTAGAGGGTTTGAATCCAATGCTTCTTGAATTTCCTGTTGAAGATCTAGCGTTGACAGTTGCAACAAACGTATTGCTTGTTGCAACTGAGGAGTCATCGCTAACTGCTGTCCTAGCTTGAGTTGTAATGAGGGTTTCATTCAGTATTGCTTGCCTTCATGCTGGAGAATCTTACCGTTCTTCCCTTTAATCATAGACGGAATTGCTCGCCGAGATAAACTTGTTTCACTTGTTCGTTGTTAAGCACTTGCTCCGGTGTACCTTCTGCAATCAGGTGTCCTTGACTTACAATGTACGCTTTTTCACATACATCAAGCGTTTCACGAACGTTGTGGTCAGTGATCAAAACGCCAAGGCCACGATCTCTCAGGTGTTCAATGATCTTTTTGATGTCGATGACCGAAATAGGGTCAACGCCAGCAAAAGGTTCGTCCAACAAAATAAATTGTGGGTTGGCTGCGAGTGCTCTTGCTATCTCAACTCTTCGACGTTCACCACCAGATAATGCCATACCAGCGCTGTTGCGTATGTGCTGAATGTGGAATTCTTCCAATAAATCTTCCAACTTGTCTTGGCGCTCTTCTCGAGTCATCTCTTCACGAGTTTCGAGAACCGCCATGATGTTATCTTCCACTGAGAGTTTGCGGAAAATAGACGCCTCTTGTGGAAGGTAGCCTATCCCCATACGTGAACGGCTGTGCATCGGTAAGATACTGATGTCTTTATCATCGATAGTAATTGAGCCTTCATCACGAGCGACCAATCCTACAATCATATAGAAGGATGTTGTTTTCCCTGCTCCGTTAGGACCAAGCAGGCCAACGATTTGGCCTGATTCTACTTGAAGACTTACATCCGTTACGACGGTTCGATTGCCATAGGTTTTCGCTAAGTGCTCAGCTTTAAGTATTGCCATAACTATTCTTGTACTGCTTGTGGCTGAAGAACGGTAGATACGCGGTCGCCTTTCTCTTTACCGTCAGCAATCAGCTTTTGAGAAGAGATTTTGTAGCGAATCTTAGTACCGCGGATAACACTATCGTCTTGAGATAGCATCGCTTGATCTATCATGGTTAGTTGGTCATCGATCATGACGTAGTAAAGCTCTTTTGCTTCACCATACAGAGTTTTGCCATCGTCAGTGAGCTGCGAGAAAGTCGCTAGATTGCCGTAGCCTTCAATCTCTTGGATTGAGCCATCTTTCGGGTCACGAGTCACTATCACTTTGTCTGCGTTAATGTTGATACTGCCTTGTTTCAACTTAACGTCACCGATAAATGTGACTTTGTTGCTTTGCATATCGAGCTGTTGACTGTCAGAGTCGATATAAACTGGCTGTTCCTGGTCTGTTGATAGCGCCAATGCTTGGCTAGACAGAAATAAACAAGAAATCAGACTAAGGTGTGAGAGTTTCATATCTACCTTGTACGTGCTTGTATAGGGTTGCGTGATTATCGGCAAAATTGCCTGTCATCGCTTGTCCCACTGTTTCAAATTGAGGCCCAACCATAATGACTTGGTTGTCTGCCCAAAAGTCTCTACTGTCCAACTGAATATTCATGATATCGGTGGACAAAGTGTCAAAACCTGATTCTGGAAGTAAATTACTTGCTAGGACGTTCTCATAAAGCGTTAAGACATGCTCTTTGGTCAATACGCCACGCTCAGCCGTTATCTCCCACTCTTGAGTGGTACCTTCTTTATAAACCTTCAAAACCGGTTGGTTAAAAATTGTGTCACCACTTTTTGCGTAGTGGTCGAGATTTACCGATGTAATCACGTAGCTGCGGATACCACTTTCAGTGTAAGAGGTATTTTCTAAACCTTTTCCGCTAAACATCGGTAGCTCTGTATCTGGCTCTACCTGAATATCATAACTCTGCTGTTGGTCGAAAAGATAGTAAGCAGACCAGCATATTATGAAAGTTAGGATCAGATAGCCAATACGAGAAAGACTCATATACTTAGACCTTTATGAACATCAAGTTCGTTTCGTGCTTGAAGGATGAGGTCACAAACTTCTCTTACTGCACCATGCCCACCTTTAATTACGGTGACATAGTTTGCTCTTTTTGCCAGTAGCGGATGCCCGTCTGCGACACAAACCTTGAGTGCGACTTGCTCCATTACGGGCCAGTCAATCAGGTCATCGCCAATATACCCAGTATGCTGTGGCAAGATATTGAGTTTATCGCAAATGTCTCGATATGCTTTTACTTTGTCGTCTTGACCTTGGTATATCAGCGAAATACCAAGCGCTTTCATTCGATTTTCGACGATTTGTGAACGGCGACCAGTGATGATGGCTATTTTGATACCAGCATTCATTAGTGATTTTACGCCATAGCCATCTCGAGTATGAAAAGTTTTAAGTTCTTCACCCTCGTTGCCCATGTAAATTAAACCGTCGGAGAAGACGCCATCAACGTCACAGATAAGCAATTTAATTTGTTTGGCAATTTCTAATGTGGATTGTTCCACTGGTTGATATAAAGTTTCAATCATTTTCGACATTACATCACTCCGGCTTTTAGTAAATCATGCATGTTAAGGGCGCCGACAACTTTGCCGTTCTCGCATAGCACCAAACCATTAATGCTCTTGTCTTGCATTAGATTAAGTCCTTCGGCCGCAAGCATATTTGGTTCTGCAATGGTTGGATTAACCGTCATAACATCGCCGATCAGAGCGGTATGAATATCAATGCGTTTGTCCAGAATTCGACGTAGATCCCCATCGGTAAAAATACCGATCAGTTGCTGGTGGTCATCAACCACAGCGGTCATTCCTAGACCTTTCTGACTGATTTCTAGTAATGCCTCACGGACAACGGTGCTGGGAGTTACTAGAGGAAGGTTATCGCCGGTGTGCATGATGTCTGCCAGTTTTAGCAGCAACTTGCGACCCAGCGCTCCACCTGGGTGTGACAGCGCAAAATCTTCAGCAGTAAATCCGCGAGCCTGCATTAATGCCATCGCCAACGCATCGCCCATAACTAGAGTGGCGGTTGTGCTTGAGGTTGGAGCAAGCTGAATAGGGCATGCCTCTTTTGGCACAGTGATTTGGAGATGAATATCTGACAGTTTTGCCATATTTGATGCTGGCTTGCCTGTCATACTAATAATTTTAATGTTGAGTCGCTTCAATACTGGGAAAAGACTCAAGATCTCAGAAGACTCGCCTGAGTTTGAGATAGCAAGAACCACATCGCCAGGTTCAATCATACCGAGGTCGCCATGAGCCGCTTCACCCGGGTGGACGAAGAATGCCGATGTGCCTGTACTGGCTAATGTTGCGGCAATCTTGTTGCCAATATGGCCAGATTTACCCATCCCCATGACAACGACTTTGCCTTCTTTATTCGCACGGATTAGCTCACAAGCATTGATAAAGTCGTCGTTGATGTATTGGTCGAGTTGTTTTAGGGCCTCAACTTCGGTTTGTAAAACCTCTAGGGCAGCTGAGCGATAATCAAACATAAATACTCCGAGATGAGGTTAAGCAGTCATATTCATGATGAGGTAGGCTTGGTAGCCAATGAAACAGCAAAACAGCACTGCGCCTTCAGCACGGTTGATGCTACGAGATTTGCCCAGTGCCATTGCAACGAGCAGCAAAGATACGCCAAGCATGACCCAAAAATCACGGCTCATGGCAAATTCACTCAAGACTGAAGGATTGAGGATACCTGGGATCCCCATAACCGCTAAAATATTAAATACGTTTGAACCGATGATATTACCGACGGCCATATCGTCTTCGCCTTTCATCACGCCAGCAAGGGAAGCAGCCAGTTCTGGTAGGCTCGTTCCTACTGCGATAATGGTCAGTCCAATGACTAAGTCACTCATTCCGAAGTACTGAGCAATAATCACCGCGTTGTCGACCAACACATCCGCTGCGAGAGGTAACACAATCAGACCTATCACTACCCAGATTGCCGCTTTAGCGTTACTTACGCCCTCTGGTACTTCAGACTCTTGTTCTTCGATAAGAACATCACCGTTCTTTTTCTCATTGCGGCTAATGCGAAGCATGGCAACGATGAATGCTGCAAACAGTACAAAAAGAAGAATACCTTCATAGAACCCTAAATGGCTGTCCCAAAGTAACACACCAGCAAGGATGGTGACGCCAATCATGAGAGGCAGTTCACGTCTTAGTACAGCAGAACTGATAGAGAGCGGCTTAATAAGCGCAGTTATGCCTAGTATTAAAGCAATGTTGGCGATGTTGGAACCAAGTACGTTACCTACAGCAGTATCCGTTTTCCCATCGAGGGCTGCGGTTGCTGAAACCATCATCTCTGGTGCAGATGAACCCATTGCTAGGATAGTCATACCGATCACGAGTGGAGAGATTCCCACGTTTCGCGCTAGAGCGGCAGCGCCAAATACCAGTTTATCGGCACTCCAAACTAAAAATACCAATCCAATAATGAGAAACGCAACGGCTTCGAACATGATGATTCCTAATCAATATACAACGAGAGAATTTAACCGTTAATTTTGACGGTTTGGCTATTAAAAGGGAAGCGCTTCATTCAATTAATTGTTAACCAAATTGTCTATTTGATTAGAGATGCCTTGAGTTATTGGGATTGCCAAGAATATTCGAAGATCTCACAATTAATCGAACAGTGCTTTAAATTGTAAATGAATGTGCTTATGATTGCCCATTCATAAGGGAAGGGGTAATAGCTCAAGATGGAATCCGAAGACCTAGTTACAATAAAGCAGCTCATGTTTTCTCGTGGAGAGCGCAAAATATTTGATAACGTTAGCTTGAGTGTACCTAAGGGAAAAATCACCGCTATCATGGGACCTTCTGGCATTGGTAAAACGACACTGCTACGCCTTATTGGAGGTCAAATCTACCCAGAAAGTGGCGAGATCTGGTTTGACGGTCACAACATTCCATCGCTTAGTCGTAAAAAGCTCTACCAAGAGCGAAAAAAGATGAGCATGTTGTTTCAATCGGGGGCTCTGTTCACCGATTTGTCTGTTTTTGACAACGTTGCCTTTCCTCTACGTGAACATACAAATTTGGATGAGTCTCTGATCCGCACTTTGGTGCTACTTAAACTAGAGGCGGTGGGGCTGCGTGGTGCCGCTTCACTGATGCCGAGTGAACTGTCCGGTGGTATGGCAAGACGAGCGGCACTCGCTCGAGCTATCGCGCTAGACCCAGACCTAATCATGTATGATGAACCTTTTGTTGGCCAAGACCCTATCACCATGGGTGTGCTCGTTGAACTGATCCGCAACCTGAATCAAGCACTCAGTGTGACATCCGTCGTGGTTTCACATGATGTTCCAGAAGTAATGAGTATTGCCGATTTAGTCTACATACTGGCAAATGGTAAAGTCATTGCTCATGGAACCCCTGAAGAGCTACGTACTAACCCAGATCCACAAGTGCAGCAATTTCTTGTAGGGGATGCCGACGGCCCTGTACCATTCCGTTATCCGTCTCAACCTCTAGCTGAGGAGCTCTTCTTATAATGGCAGGCTTAGCAAATTTTGTGGCTTCTGTTGGTCGTCGCGCCTTATCCGTAACAGAGTCGTTTGGTCGTGCAAGTTTAATGCTATTCGGTGCTTTAGCGAGTAAGCCACAGCCAGTTAAAAACTTCCCATTGTTGGTAAAGCAACTTTATACAGTCGGTGTTCAGTCGCTGATCATTATCGTGCTGTCTGGTCTATTTATTGGCATGGTACTGAGCTTACAGGGTTACGTCATTCTGGTTGATTTCGGTGCTGAAGGGGCGTTAGGTCAAATGGTGGCGTTGTCATTGCTACGTGAGTTAGGACCTGTCGTCACGGCTTTGCTATTCGCCGGTCGTGCAGGGTCAGCCTTAACGGCCGAAATTGGTTTGATGAAAGCAACAGAACAGCTTTCCAGTATGGAGATGATGGCGGTTGATCCACTCAAACGAGTGATCGCACCACGATTTTGGGCGGGTGTGATATCTATGCCTCTACTAGTGATGATTTTCATGGCTGTCGGTATTTGGGGCGGTCAACTTGTCGGGGTTGATTGGAAAGGAATCGACCACGGCAGCTTCTGGTCAGCAATGCAAGCCTCCGTAGAGCTTGGTCAGGATATTGGTAACAGCATGATTAAGAGTATCGCTTTCGCAATCACTGTTACTTGGATAGCTTTATTTAATGGCTACGATGCGATACCTACATCTGAAGGTATCAGCCGTGCTACAACACGCACCGTAGTCCACTCTTCTCTTGCTGTACTTGGTCTAGACTTCGTACTAACCGCATTGATGTTTGGGAATTAATCATGCAACAAACTCGAAAGATTGAATTATGGGTCGGTAGCTTTGTTCTTGCCGGAATTTGCGCAATTCTGGTGATGATTTTTCAAGTCGCTGACGTGAAAGGGCTAGGCTCTAACGATACTTATACCCTCAAAGCTGAGTTCGACAATATTGGTAGTTTGAAGGTTCGTTCACCGGTCAAAGTCGGTGGCGTGGTTATCGGACGTGTCGTGGCGATCAACTTGAATAGTGAGTCTTTACTACCCGTTGTTACCATGGCGATCAATAGTAAGTACGATCAGTTCCCAGAGACATCTAGTGTGAAAATCCTTACCTCTGGTTTGATCGGCGAGCAGTATATTGGCCTCACACCAGGCTTTGTATTTGACGATGAGCAGATGCTGGTGGAAGGGGACTATATTGAAGATACTAAGTCTGCACTTGTACTTGAAGATTTGATTGGACAGGTTCTTTACAGTGTAGGCGGCTCTGATGAGTAAGGAGATAAACATGTTGAGAAAGTTAGTACTTACTCTTCTGGCATTTTTTTTCACATTTAATGTGGCTGCGAATGAAATTGATAAGACTCAGCCATATGACATGATGAAGCTGGTCTCTGAGCGTGCTTTTGAGCGACTCAAATCAGAGCAACCACTGATTCACCAAGATCCAAACTATTTGAAAGTGATTGTTGAAGAAGAGCTTATGCCTTTCGTCAATGAGAAATACGCAGCACTCAAGTTACTGGGCCCTAATTTAAAAGGCGCTAAACGTGAAGATGTGAGTCAGTTTATCGTCGCATTTCGCTCTTATCTCATTAGCTCTTACGCTCAAGTGCTTACTCAATACACGGATCAGACCATTGAATTTGGTCCTGAAGCGAAAAATAGTGCGGACAAAAATATTATTGGTGTCAAAGTGGATATCGTTGATTCGCCAAGACCCAACATTAAGCTCGAGTTCAAGCTAAGAAAAGATAAGAACACGGGTGAATGGCAAGTGTTTGATATGATTGCTGAGGGTATTAGTTTGCTCTCTAGTAAGCAATCTGAATGGAGCACCAAGCTACGTCAAGAGGGCATTGCTGCTGTTGCTGATGAGCTAGAAGCACTGTCTCAGCAAGCTATTCGCTTTGAGAGTAAAGCGCAATGATGCATCCGCAGTGGCAAGTGATCAGTGAGCAACAATGTGCCTTAAACGGCAACTTGGACAGAGACACAGTGCCTGCCCTATGGGCACAGCTACAGAGGTTCAAACCAACTTTGAGTGAGATGGAGTTGTCGCTAAAGTCGGTTGAACGAGTCGATTCGGCAGGAATGGTGATGTTAATTCATCTAATAGACAATGCAAAAAAGCAAAACTGTCATATAATGCTCAGTTTCGTGCCGAATGAATTGCGCACATTATTTCAGCTAAGCAATGTAGAACAAATCGTTGCTAAGCATTTAAAGAATACTACAGGGGTGAATTGTGGATAGCGCAAAAGTACAACAGATTTTAAACGAAGCACTGAATCTAGAAGAGCTGCACGTCAAAGGCGAAGGCAGTCATTATGAAGTCGTTGCTGTTGATGCTTGCTTCGACGGAATGAGTCGCGTTAAAAAACAACAGCTAATTTATGCACCACTGATGGAATATATCCAACGAAATGACATCCACGCTGTTTCTATTAAAGCTTACACTCCTGCAGAGTGGGCTCGTGATAAGAAGTTGATGTCACTGTAAGGTTTAAAAATGGAAAAGTTTCGAGTTATAGGTTCTAAAAAGCCTCTAGTAGGTGAAGTGACCATCTCAGGTGCCAAGAACGCTGCACTACCAATTTTATTTGCTTCTATTCTTGCTGAAGAGCCAGTTGAAGTAGCCAACGTTCCACGTTTACGTGACATCGACACAACGATGGAGCTATTGGGACGTCTTGGGGCGAAAGTCGAGCGTAATGGGTCTGTCCACGTTGACCCTAGCAGTATCAATGAATACTGCGCGCCTTACGACTTAGTAAAGACGATGCGTGCATCTATTTGGGCATTAGGTCCACTAGTGGCGCGTTTTGGTCAAGGTCAAGTTTCATTGCCGGGTGGTTGTGCGATTGGTGCACGTCCGGTTGATCTCCATATTCATGGTCTAGAGCAGTTGGGTGCAACCATTACTCTTGAAGATGGGTATGTGAAAGCCAATGTTGATGGACGCCTGAAAGGCGCTCACATCGTGATGGACAAAGTCAGTGTTGGTGCCACCATTACAATTATGTGTGCGGCGACTTTGGCAGAAGGCACGACTGTGCTGGACAACGCAGCACGTGAGCCGGAAATTGTCGACACTGCTGAGTTCCTAAATAAACTTGGGGCAAAAATCTCAGGTGCAGGCACAGACACAATTACAATTGAAGGTGTTGAACGTCTTGGCGGTGGCAAACATTCAGTTGTTGCTGACCGTATTGAAACGGGTACCTTCCTCGTTGCAGCCGCTGTTTCTGGTGGTAAAGTCACTTGTCGCAATACGAAAGCGCATCTTCTAGAAGCCGTTTTGGCTAAGTTAGAAGAAGCGGGTGCTGCGGTAGAGACAGGGGAAGATTGGATCTCAGTCGATATGACAGGTCGTGAACTCAAGGCGGTAACGATTCGTACGGCGCCTCACCCTGGTTTCCCTACTGATATGCAGGCTCAGTTTACTTTGCTTAATATGATGGCAAAGGGTGGTGGCGTGATCACAGAGAACATCTTTGAAAACCGCTTTATGCATGTGCCAGAATTAATGCGTATGGGCGCTAAAGCTGAAATCGAAGGCAACACAGTCATCTGTGGTGACGTTAATGAGCTAAGTGGTGCTCAGGTCATGGCAACCGACCTTCGTGCCTCAGCGAGCTTAGTGATTGCTGGCTGTATTGCTCACGGTGAAACTATCGTTGATCGTATTTATCACATTGATCGTGGCTACGATAAAATTGAAGATAAATTATCTGCTCTTGGCGCAAATATTGAACGTTTCCGCGATTAGAGATAAAATCAGCTAACGCTTGTAAGCCGAAACGCGAGTTTCGGCTTTTTTATGAAAAACAGATCAGGTAAAGTCTGGGGCAATTAAAATGATTCCCCGCTGATCTTGGAGAACCACAATGATTGCACTACTACGTGTATTGGCTGTTGCGATTTTTGCAATTGTGATGTTTGTTTTTGGTTGCGGCTACTGTTTATTGAGTCCACGTAATCCAAAACACGTTTTTACCTTTGGTCGCCTGTTTGGCAAGATGTCACGTGTTTTCGGCATCAAACTTGAGCTGCGTATCCCTGAGGATGCTTATGAGCGTGGTCAGCATATCTATATCGCTAACCATCAGAATAACTGGGATTTGTTTACAGTCTCTTCTGCGGTTACGCCAAAAGTCGTGACGGTGGGTAAAAAGAGCCTTGCGTGGATGCCTCTGTTTGGTCAGCTATATTGGCTAACGGGGAATATCTTAATCGACCGCGCTAACCGTTCAAAGGCGAAGGGCACCATTGATCAAGTGGTTGATAGCATGAACAACAGTGATGTGTCAGTCTGGATGTTTCCTGAGGGCACTCGCTCACGTGGACGTGGTTTGCTGCCATTTAAAACGGGCGCTTTCCATGCCGCCATTGGCGCGAAGCTACCTATTATTCCTATTGTGTGTAGCTCAACGTCAGGCATTAAGCTCAACCGCTGGAATAACGGCCATGTTATCGTAGAGATGCTGCCTCCAGTGCAGGTCGATGAATACGGTAAAGAGCATGTTCGTGAACTCGCAAACACTTGTCGTGAGCAGATGGAAGCGAAGCTTGAAGCGCTTGATGCCGAAGTGGCAATGCTAAATCAGCAGCAGGGCGTAAAAGCCTAACGTAATGTGCGTGATAGGTATGTATAAACCAGTAGATGCAAATCTACTGGTTTTTTTATGCGTCGAGAACAGTGATTATTTCACGGCAATACCCACATCAAAATTATCTGGCCAGTCTAAAAGCGTTGAATATTATCGCCTTTAAAAATGCCACTATGCTGTGGACATAGCATATCAATGTTGAACTAGCACAGTGGGGAGAGGAGACAATTTCGTTTCAGTTGATATAAAAAAGCCAAGTCTTTCGACTTGGCTTTTTAAAGTGGCTCCTCCTGCTGGGCTCGAACCAGCGACCTGCGGATTAACAGTCCGTCGCTCTACCAACTGAGCTAAG
>NZ_JBNJOH010000061.1:0-20249 GCF_050113735.1 Vibrio sp. TRT 2004
ACATATGGTTCACCTCGTTCTGATAGCCTACTCTAAGCGTAGGGCTTGAGAGTGAGGCGGACCATATAATTAGCCCCGAGAACATTTTCTTCGGGGCTTTTTATGTAACCGATTTCACTAAATCTTTATTTATACGGGTATTTCTTCATCGTGGCTTGGCAATGCATTCCATACAGCTTTAACCAGAGTCGCCAGCGGGATGGCAAAAAAGACCCCCCAGAACCCCCATAGTCCACCAAACACTAAAACCGCGACGATAATCGCGACAGGATGCAGGTTGACCGCTTCAGAAAAAAGCACAGGAACCAGCACGTTGCCATCTAGTGCCTGAATAATGCCGTATGCCACAAGTAACCAGTAGAACTGAGGCGTTAATCCCCATTGGAAAAGGCCGACTATCGCGACAGGCACAGTCACTGCCGCAGCACCGATATAAGGTATAAGTACCGAGAAGCCGACAGCCACAGCCAGCAATACTGAATAACGCAGATCCAGTAGTGCAAAAGTGATATAGCTGACACTGCCGACGATTAGGATTTCCATTACCTTACCGCGAATGTAGTTTGAGATCTGCTCATTCATCTCGTGCCACACTTTGGTCGCCAAGCGGCGATTGCGCGGCAAAACACCACTCGCCATCTCAATCATTTCCTCTTTATCTTTAAGTAAGAAGAAAACCAACAGCGGCACTAGGATAAGATAGACCCCTAAGGTCGCAAGACTGACAAGAGAAGCCAAAGAACCTTTAACAACGCTTTCACCCATACCAATCACTTGATTCTTTGCGTTGGTAACCACTGACTCTACAATCTGGAAGCTATCCAGCTCTGGGTATCGTTGTGGGATTTCGGCAATGAAGCCTTGTAATCCAACATACATGGTCGGAATGTCGTTAATTAAGTTGCCTACCTGCTGCCAGATCGTTGGAACCAGACCAAAAATCGCGACGAGCATTAAGCTGGTAAAACCCAAAATCACCAAGATCACCGCAAGTGTCCTCGGAATACCTAAACGCGACATTTGCACCACAGGCCACTCAAGTAAGTAAGCCAAGACAATCGCAACAAGCAAAGGCGCAATAAGGTTGCCAAAGAAATAAATGGTAATGAAGCCAAATAGAAGAATTGCTACAAGACTCACTGCATGTGGATCAGAAAAACGTCGTTTATACCAACGACTCACCATTTCAAACATTCAATACAATTCCTTAGTCACTTGCATAGAGTAATAACCATTCATTTGTTCACAATTCAATTGAAACAAATGTTTTTTAAGAAAACGGGTAATATCATTCATTGAACTGCTATCACTGATCAGAATTTGAACGTTGTCACCGGGATTCAGCCCTTTAGTGTGACGCTTCGCAAGTAAAAGCGCCATGGGGCACCGCTCTTGGCGTAAATCCAAAATATTAGGTTCCATTCTCTCGCCCGATGCTTAATATTACGGTTAGATATTGTATAGTGTTTTTTTCCAACCGTCAGTGCAAATAGTAATGATCAGCTCACAGCGGCCAAACGACGAAGTAGGAACCTTAGCACTGTTCTCTGACGTGACTGAGAAACCATCTTACTTTTCGAGTGTCCAAGCGTATAGTCAACTGACTAAAATAAACCACTTAGTGATTTATAAATCAACGGGGTATCATCTTTAATATATGTTTAAACGTATGCGTTCATTGGCCTGCTTGTCTGTTGCAGCCGCTTTAATCGCTCCTGCTCCTGCACTGGCCAACAACCTTGACCTTCCGGATATTGGCACTACCGCAAGCAGCACGCTCACCATTGCCCAAGAAATGCAGTATGGTGACGCCTATATGCGTATGCTACGCAACAGTAAACCGATCGTTAATGACCCCGTGCTCAACGAGTACATCGACAGTTTGGGACATCGCTTGGTCGCCAATGCCTCTGACGTGAAAACCCCGTTTACCTTTTTTATGATTCGTGATCGTAACATCAACGCCTTCGCGTTTTTTGGTGGTTACGTCGCGCTACACTCTGGGTTGTTTCTTCATGCTCAGAGCGAAAGTGAACTTGCCTCGGTAGTTGCTCACGAGATTGCGCACGTTACTCAGCGGCACTTAGCACGAAGCATGGAGGAGCAAGCAAGACGCTCTCCTGCAACAATGGCCGCTCTTGCCGGTTCACTTTTACTGGCTATTGCAGCACCAGAAGCAGGCATCGCTGCGATAACCGCGACAACCGCTGGTAGTATTCAAGGCCAAATAAACTATACCCGTAGCAACGAAAAAGAAGCTGACCGCTTTGGTATCAATACCCTTTCGAAAGCAGGCTTTGATGTCAACGCCATGCCGCGTTTCTTTGGGCGTCTAGCAGAAGAGTATCGTTACGCGAGTAAACCACCGCCGATGCTACTCACCCACCCACTGCCAGAAGATCGTATTACCGATACCCGAGCTCGTGCTCAAAATTATCCCGCCACAAGAGTCGATCCATCATTGGACTACCATCTCGCTCGTGCGCGAATTGTTGCCCGCTACGCTGGTATCGATGCGAAGGCTGCACAAGATTGGTTTAATCGTGTAGAAAAAAAGGCCGCTCCAAGTGTTCAGGTCGCGTTTCAGTACGGCAAAGCGTTAGTGCACCTTGATAACAAGGAGCTGGATCAAGCGAGTACGATCCTTCATAAGCTGTTTGAACAGCAACCGAACAATCGCTTCTACCTTGATGCGATGTCAGATCTCTATATTGCTCAGGGCAAAGCCGACAAAGCCGAAGCCATGCTGTTGAAAGCGTTGCAAGCCGCTCCCAACAATGCGGTGATTTCTATTAACTACGCGAATGCACTGCTTAAACAAGACAAAAATGCTGAAGCGGTAAAAGTTCTGCAACGCTATACCCATGACAATCCAAATGATGTGAATGGTTGGCACCTATTATCGGAAGCAAGCATCCACTTAGGGTTCAGCGATGAGGATCTCGCTGCGCGCGCAGAGATTCTCGCTTTGAAAGCGAACTGGAACAAAGCTATCCAATACTATACACAAGCTAGTCAACTCGCAGAGCTTGGCAGTTTAAAACAAGCAAGATACGATGCTCGAATCGACCAGCTAATGGTTCAGCGTGACCGTTTCTTAGCACTACAATAATTAAATGGAGATTACTCTATGTCAGTCGTGATTTATCACAACCCTCGTTGCTCAAAAAGCCGTCAGACTCTTGCTTTGTTGGAAGAGCGTGGTCTTCAGCCAGAGATTGTCACTTACCTAGAAACACCACCAAGTGTTGACCAACTGAAGACACTGATGTCTCAGCTTGAACTCACAGACGTCCGTGACATGATGCGCACGAAAGAAGACATCTATAAAGAGCTTGATCTCAAGTCAGCAGACGATGAGACCTTATTCAAAGCGATGACCGAAAATCCGAAACTGATTGAGCGTCCAATTGTGGTTGCGAATGGCAAAGCGAAACATGGCCGCCCACCGGAGCAAGTTCTCGATATTCTATGAGCTGCCAAATCGTTATTCTCTATTACAGTCGCCACGGCTCAACACGAGCGATTGCGCGACAAATAGCACGTGGGGTGGAATCCATCCCACAGTGTGAAGCGGTACTAAGAACCGTTGATGAGCTGGAATCTTCGTACTCTGATCCCGCCGATCCAACCATCACCCTGAATGAGCTTAAACAGTGCGACGGTTTGGCGATGGGAAGTCCAGTTTGGTTTGGCAATATGGCGGCTCCGCTTAAACACTTTTGGGATAAGACCACGCCTTTGTGGGTATCTGGGGATCTCATCGATAAACCAGCTTGCGTATTTACTTCCTCCTCCAGCATGCATGGCGGTCAGGAGACAACGCTGCAAAGCATGATGCTACCTTTGCTTCACCACGGCATGATGATCTTAGGCATTCCCTATTCTGAGCCTAAGCTTCATTCTACACAGTCAGGTGGCACTCCCTATGGGGCTACGTCGGTGAGCACTTCTAACTCGACACTCAGTGACGATGAAATAGAACTCTCTCAACAACTTGGCAAGCGCCTCGCGCAAACCGCTTTAAAAATGAAGGACCATTAAATATGCAAGAGATGCAACCCACAACAAAGCTGTATCGTCTGTTGGCCTTGTTTGGCAATCTCGCACTGTTGGCATGGATCGCACTGTGGCAGCTCTCTTTGTCACCCCATCCTCATATTGGCAGTACAACATTGGCGATAGCTTGGGCAATCCCACTCTTGCTTCCCCTTCCCGGCATTTTGGCCGGTAAGCCATACACGCATGCTTGGGCCAACTTTGTTCTTATGCTCTACTTCCTGCATGGTTTTACCATTCTCTATATCGATGATGGGGAACGTTGGCTGGCGGTGGTCGAGTTACTTCTGACTACCATTGCATTCTTTGGCAACATTCTTTATGCCCGTACAAGAGGTAAAGAGCTAGGGATGAAATTGAAGCGCTTATCTAAAGTCGAAAAAGAAGAAAAAGCCCGATTTGAGGCAGATAAATAGAAATAAAAAAAGGGTCTGAATAATCAGACCCTTTCTTGCTACTATTGAATAACAGTGGCACTGCCGTCGTTGACCGTTTTATCCCCTTCAGCATCAAGGCCCGGCTCAGTCTCTGGGACAGGCGCAACGTACTGATAAGGCTTACCCTGCCATTCAAAGACTAGAATCATCTCTGTCGCAATCACTTCTGGCTCTGGGGTCACTTGAGCCTCAGGCGATACAACGGATTCAGTTTGAACGACAGAGTCGCTACTTTGAGTCGCTGAATCTGCCCCGAATTCGCTATCCACTGGTGGTGCTTGTGGTGTCAATACTTGCGGCATATCCGTCACGCTTTCACGTTGAACGAGATCACCAAGACGGCGGACTTCCTGTTCAAACTCTTGCTCAGTCGAAAGCAGATGAACATTGAAGGTCACTTGGTTGCCCTGAATTTTCAAGATATCAATGGACGCCACCGAGCTAAGCTTCTTGAGCTGGTTCTCTAGTGTGAAGAAGCCAACCGCATCATTTAGTTCTGTAAAACGTACTTTAATTGCTTGTGATGACTCACTTGCAACCACCACGGCACTCTTCTTCGCGTAGTAGTCACTGATTTGGTTGATCATTTTGTCAGCCGCATCCGAGCCGTTATTTGAGCCGGACAACGGAGCTTGGCGCGTCACGCCAATACTTGCAGGTTTTTGATCGTATAAGGTCCAACGAACACTGTTACCTTGAGCTCGAACTACCAACACCGCATCGACTGGGTAGCGCTGACTGGCTTGACCGACTGGCTGAATGAATCCACCCCACAGATCTGAAACAGCAACACCTGTGATATCGTCAAAATCACCGACAGGCACCGTTAGCGGTAAGCCTCGTTTCTCGGCTTGAGCCTGCATTTGAGTAAGTACTGTAGAGCTAGAGTGTTCCCAAATAATGTTTCTATCGGCCGGCCCTTCTTCAACCAACCACACTAATAAGTTCGCGCGCGCTGCTGGCCAAATCGGTAACTGAGCCTGACTTAGTAAAGAACGAATATGCGGAGCACTAAAGCCCATACGCAATGTTTGTTCACCATTCGCCTGACCATAGCTCAGTTGGGCTAGATATTGGGCACTTTGCTGTAGTGCTTTTTGAACGACAGGATTGGAAATCGCTTCACGATCACCCGAGGCTTTTACAATCACCTCTTTCATACCTTCTGCACGAGCTTGAGCATCGGCATTCTCAACCGTTTGGTCTAGAACAACTTCAGTACGGTATAGGTCAACATTGGTCAGAGCCATCGCTGGTGAAGCCATCATTCCCAAAACGAGCAAAGCTAATTGGCGCATACACTTCCTAACATCAGTTTTTTTACACGTTAAAGGTCGATGATAAGCAACTATCGGGGTCGGAGCAACTAAAGGTCTAGGATATCGTCGTCAAACTCGACTTTCTCGTTTGAATACATAGTGGCCATCTATCAGTAATTCGCAAAATATTTGATCGAGTTCAGATTGCAAACGTTTGGCATAATGCTAAAATCCCGCGAATTTTATTTTTGTCGAGTGATTTAGATTACTCGTCGCTTCGCTACTTAAAGGAATGACAACATGAAAAATGCCATTCAAGGCGTTCAAATGCTCTTCGTCGCGTTTGGTGCTCTGGTTCTCGTACCACTACTGACGGGCTTAGATCCAAGTGTCGCACTGTTCGGTGCCGGTGTCGGTACCCTACTTTTCCAAATGATTACTCGCCGTAGCGTTCCTATTTTCTTAGCCTCTTCTTTTGCTTTTATTGCACCTATTCTTTACGGTGTTCAAGCATGGGGCGTTCCAGCAACCATGGGTGGCCTAATGGCTGCTGGCTGTGTGTATGTAGCGATGGGTGCTTTGATTAAAGTTCGTGGTGTTGAAATCATCCATAAGCTTTTACCACCCGTTGTTGTCGGTCCTGTGATCATGGTTATTGGCCTTGGTCTAGCGCCTGTAGCAGTGAATATGGCACTAGGTAAAGTGGACGGTGCTCAAGTGATTGATGCGAACGCTTCACTGGTTATCTCTGTGGCTTCACTCCTTACAACTATCGCTCTAAGCGTTTTCGCTAAAGGCTTTTTAAAGCTGACTCCTATCTTAGGCGGTATCGTTGTAGGTTACTGTTTGAGTCTCGGCTACGGTATTGTTGACTTTACTCCTGTTCATCAGGCAGCTTGGTTCGCACTACCTAACTTCACTTTCCCTGAGTTCAACATTAACGCTATCCTATTTATGATTCCTGTTGCCATTGCCCCTGCGGTAGAACACGTGGGTGACATGCTAGCAATCTCAAATGTGACTGGTAAAAACTACGTCAAGAAACCAGGTCTACACCGTACAATTACTGGTGACGGTATTGCGACGATTGCCGCCTCTATGGTTGGCGCTCCACCAAATACAACCTACTCAGAAGTCACTGGCGCCGTCATGCTAACTAAAGCATTCAATCCAGTGATAATGACTTGGGCTGCAATTGCAGCGATCGTTTTGGCATTGGTTGGTAAGTTGGGCGCGGTTCTACAAACTATCCCTATGCCAGTAATGGGCGGCATCATGATTCTGCTGTTTGGCTCAATTGCTACTGTCGGCTTGAATACACTAATCAAAAACAATGTTGACCTACATAAATCACGTAACCTAGTCATCGTCGCCATCACTTTAGTGTTTGGTATTGGCGGTATGGCTTTCGGTGTTGGCGAATTTAGCCTTCAGGGTGTGAGCCTATGTGGTATCGTTGCGATTCTTCTTAACCTATTGCTACCAAAAGATCTTGGCGAAAACCATGTTGTGGATAACGCCCAGATGGAAGAAGAAGTGAAATAGACTCAAGAGTCGAGAGTTAAAGAAATTGAGAGGGTTGGCGTTTTGCGCCAACCCTTTTATTTAGATGGACGATTATTTTATCCTGTCAGCACAAGAGCTGCCGGCCATTTTTGCAGTCACAACGGCAGACCTTCGCCTCACGACCAACTTACTAAATACATAACTCAACAAACTGAGCACGAGTCAGCATCGCCAAATCACGGGGAGCCAACTCTATTTCCAAGCCGCGCTTACCAGCACTGACACACATGGTCTCTTGCTCTTCAGCACTAACATGAATAAACGTTGGTAGAGCTTTCTTTTGCCCCAACGGACTGATCCCCCCCACCACATAGCCAGTCGTTTTCTGAGCAATGTCTGGATCGGCCATATCTGCTTTTTTCGCTTTCGCCGCTTTGGCTGCCAACTTTAGATTAAGTTTTTGATCGACAGGGATAATTGCTACAGCCAAATTCTTAGCTTCACCGTTGAGACTAAATAGTAGTGTCTTAAAAACTTTGGCTGGGTCTTGGCCTAGCACTTCCGCAGCCTCAAGGCCGTAGCTATCAGCTCGAGGGTCATGTTCATATTGATGAATGGTGTGAGCCACCTTTTTCTTTTTCGCGAGATTGATTGCAGGAGTCATACTCCCTCCTGTTCTGGTATAGAAACAAAAAGCGCCACTCCGAAGAGTGGCGCTTTAGATTAAAGATAATAATCCGTTGTCGTCAACTTACTTATAAACAATCTCACCTGAAGGTGCGTATTTGTTTACGTCTACAGGGCTATTTGCTTGTAGGTACTCTTTTAGCACTTCAGCGTCAACGAAACCTGTGTTTACGTAACCTGGATGATCACTTACTTTAGGGTAACCATCACCACCAGCTGCGTTGTAGCTTGGTACTGTGAAGCGGTAAGTTTCGTCGAGACGAAGCTGTTTACCACCGATGAATACGTTAGAAACTTCACCGTTCGCCACTGTCATTGAGATGCCAGCGAACTGAGCGTAAGCACCAGAATCCACAGGTTTAGTTGCTACTACGTTTAGGTAGTCCAGCACTTCTTGACCAGACATATCAGTGTAAGTCAGGATGTTAGCAAATGGCTGTACAGTGAGTACATCTTTGTAAGTCACGTCGCCTGCTTCGATTGAGTCACGAACACCACCAGAGTTCATCACTGCGAAGTCCGCTTTAGCACGCTCCATGTGAGCAGTTGCAATGAGACGACCTAGGTTAGTTTGCTGGAAGCGAACTACGTTACGGTCACCTTCAAGCTTACCGTTTGTCTCAGCGATCTTAACGTTTAGCTGAGCTTGGCCTTGCTCTTGGTATGGACGTAGGAAATCAAGAAGCGCTTGATCTTGCGCGATTTCATCTTCGATAAAGACGCGTTCTTTCTTACCGTCAATTTCAACTTTCTTCTTCAGGTTAACTGGGATTAGATCGTAGCTCACCATTTGAAGCTCACCGTTACGGAATTCGTAATCAGCACGACCTACGTATTTACCCCACTCGTGAGCCTGAACAATGTAAGTACCGTTTTGCATGTCTGGCTTACATTCGTCAGAAGGTTTGAAGTTTTTCTTCACAACGTTTGGCGCTTCCATACATACTGGCTCTTGCGAGTGACCACCAACGATCATGTCTAGAGAACCTTCGTCTAGGTAGCGAGCTAGCGCAACGTCACCCGGTGCGTTTACGCCACGTTTGCCATCTTCATAGTGACCCATGTGAGTAACAGCGAAGATCAGATCTGGTTTCTCAGTTTTCTCAAGTTCAGCGATCAGTTTCTTCGCTTCTTCTTTTGGATCGCGGAAATCGATGCCACCAATAAATTCTGGGTTACCGATTTTTGCAGTGTCTTCAGTAGTTAGACCAATAACAGCAATCTTGATGCCTTGCTTGTTGAACATCTGGTAAGCCTGGAACATACGTTCGCCAGTCTTTTTGTCGTAGATGTTCGCTGAAAGCATTGGGAAATTCGCCCACTCTTTCTGCTTGAATAGCACCTCTAATGGGTTATCGAACTCGTGGTTACCTAGTGCCATAGCATCGTAACCAATTTTGCTCATACCTTTGAAATCTGGTTCCGCATCTTGTAGATCAGACTCTGGCACACCCGTGTTAATATCACCACCAGATAGAAGTAGCGAGCTACCGCCTTCAGCTGCGATTTCAGCGCGAAGTTCGTCAATAAGAGTCTTACGAGCAGCCATACCGTACTCACCATATTTGTTCTGCCAGAAACGACCGTGGTGGTCATTCGTGTGAAGAACTGTCAGCTTATACGTTTTATCTGCTTCCCACTCGTGTTGTGGTGCTGTTGCACAACCAGCTAGAGTTGCCAGAATTGCTGCGCTAATTGCGCTTTTTACGATCAGGCCTTGCTTCATTGTCATACCTTTTGAACTTTTTGGGTTTCCACTGCTTTTTATTACTGCTCTGTATGAATAGACAGACTTGAAGATTAAAGTGCTGAAAGAGCAGTAAAACTTGAACTAGTTTAAATTAACCACACTTACCTGACAGCCTGATTTCATATTTATGTAGGATAGATCACCATAATCCGCTATCGAATGTGTAACAAATCATCAAAGTTGCATTTGATTTATCAAATGATCACAAGCAATCGTTTGTCTGTGAGATAAGCCCCGTGCTTGCAATGGTGTGACGGTTAGCGTTTACTCAACACATAGTGAAAACATGATCAATAATCCTATGCTTTTGAGATAAAAAAAGGCTGGTTCAACAACCAGCCTTTACAAAAAACTTCATCGACTTATTTAATATCGATGTGCTCAAAACCTTTGATTAGGTCATCCAATGCTTTCATCTGAGCAAGGAAAGGTTCTAGCTTGTCGAGTGGCAGTGCCGACGGACCATCACAACGCGCTTTTTCTGGATTCGGGTGTGCTTCGATAAACAGACCTGCGATACCTGTCGCCAGACCTGCTTTAGCCAGTTCGACCGTTTGTTCACGACGACCGCCTGATGCAGCACCAGAAGGGTCACGCATCTGCAATGAGTGAGTCACATCAAAGATGATTGGGCTACCATTTGATGCCTGTTTCATCACTCCGAAACCTAGCATATCAACCACAAGGTTGTCGTAACCGTGGCAAGAGCCGCGCTCACATAGAATGACATTGTTGTTGCCACACTCTGCAAACTTTTCAACGATGTTACCTACCTGACCTGGGCTCATAAATTGTGGTTTCTTAACGTTGATGACCGCACCTGTTTTCGCCATCGCTTCAACTAGGTCGGTCTGACGTGCAAGAAACGCTGGCAACTGGATAACGTCAACCACATCCGCAACAGGCTGAGCTTGTGCTTCAGTATGAACATCAGTAATGATCTTAACGCCAAAAGTGTCTTTCAACTCTTGGAAGATTTTCATCCCTTCTTCAAGACCAGGACCACGGTATGAGTGTACCGAGCTGCGATTTGCTTTATCGAATGATGCTTTGAATACGTATGGAATGCCTAATTTCTCAGTTACCTTTACGTAGTGTTCACAAATCTGCATCGCTAGATCGCGTGACTCAAGAACGTTCATGCCTGCAAACAGCGTAAACGGCTTGTCGTTTGCTACTGGAATGTCACCTACGTGAACAATTTTCTGTTCCATTTTATTCTCTCTATTTCGATATCTGCCAACGGCTAAACATTGGACTTAATGTAAGGTCACCTGAGTTTCACTCATGGCGTAAACTTGATTCTTCAACAATTCAGCCCCCGGATCATCAGGGCACTGGTCGATAAAATACTGATAGTCATTCAACGCGATTTGATGGCAGTCAAGCTGCTGATATATAAAGCCACGATCGCGAATCTCATAGGGATCATCGGGCGCGAATGTCAGCGCTAGATCGGTACACTTCAATGCCAGAGTATAGCGCTCTTCGCGCAACAGAGCACTTTTCAGCAAGGCTAACCAGCGGCCAATAATCGTTGGGTTGTCAGTCTCTTTTAAATGTTTTGTCTCTAGCTTCGCCAATGGTCCTTTGTGACCAATAAGCCAAGCACCCAAGGTGTGTTCAGAAACATACTCGCCATTAAACGGATTAACGTATAACGGCTTTTCGTTATACCACTCTAATTTGAGTAGGAACTGAGTCGGGAAAGTGACCCCTACTAAAGGAAAACCCAGCTTTCTCGCAAGGTACAGCAAAATCGCCCCCAGGCTAACTGGAATTCCTTTACGACTTTGCAGGACTTTATCGATAAAGCCATTGTCTGAATGAAAATAGCTCTCTCTATCGCCGCGAAACTCCCACTGATAGTAGAAGAGTCGCAACAAGGCGTCAAAACGCTGCTTGTCATCAAATTCATGGACAAGTGCAATTTCGGCTTCTTGCACCAAACGATTGAGCTCTGCTTTCGACCACTGAACATCAGTCTGAGGATTGATCGCTTCATTGAGTACTAATGCGCCTTCAACCAGCTCCATCGCATCAAAGTCTTCATCAAACAATTCAAACATATCGGTTGTCATAACTATATCAACCTAAATAACCATTAACCAAAGAACAGAGGTGTTTTAGTTACCGCGACTTTGCCAGCCATCGCTAACCAACCTAAAGCACCGAAGAATGAAAATGTTCTTAGCAACTTGTTTTTACCGAGTTTTAGAGCAAAAAAGCCCAGTGCGATGTAAGCGAGTACACACGTAATTTTTTCTGTCAGCCAAGCAGATTCAGGTGTAAACGGGATAAAGCCCGTGATCATAATCAGGCCGATACCTGATAGCAGTAAACAGGTGTCGTTGATGTGTGGAAATACCTTAAAGAACTTCTTCTCTAACAGGTTTGAATTCGCCATCATCATCGCAAATCGAACCGACAGAAGCGTCGCACTAATAACAATCGTTAACAGATGGAAATGCTTTAAACCTTCGTACATTGATAATCTCTCTTACTTCACTGATGAGAACTGACCGATCGTTACTCGATCGTTGTCACCATAGTCCTTGTAGGTAGCCACTTGGTCGTAGCCAAGTGATATTAGTAATTCCCGTACAGCCTCGCCTTGTTCGAAACCATGTTCAAACATCAGCCAACCTTGTTCGGCTAGGTAGTCACGCGCTTTAGTTGCAATGTGCTTGATATCGGCCAACCCTTTCTCTTCAGCCACCAGCGCACTGAGTGGTTCGAAACGCACATCTCCTTGAGTCAGATGTGGGTCTTCTTTCTCGATATAAGGTGGGTTGGACACAATCAAAGCAAACTCTGTACCAGTCGGAATCGGATCAAACCAGCTACCGGCCATAAAGCGCGTGTTAGATATGTTGAGCGCATCAGCATTTGATTGAGCCAATTGCTGAGCCTCTGGTTTTAAATCGACGCCCCACACTTGTCGCTTAGGCAGTTCAGAGGCAAGTGCAAGCGCTATAGCTCCGGTTCCCGTCCCTAAGTCCAAGATATCACCTTGATGATTTGAGGCTTTATCCAGTGCAATTTCAACCAGTCGTTCAGTATCCGGTCTTGGGATTAAAGTACTTGGCGAGACCTTTAGTGGCAATGACCAAAACTCACGTTCACCCACAATGTACGCGACTGGTTCACCCGCAAGCCTACGTCCCAGCAAGACTTGAAACGCCGTCAGTTCTGACGAGGATAAGATTTTATCCGGCCATGTAAGTAAGAAGGAGCGCGGTTTGTCGAGAGCGTGGCAAAGAAGTACCGCGGCATCAAGAGAGGGCGAATCACTGCCACTCTCTTGAAGTTGCTGGACGGCCTTTTTTAGTGTGCTTTCAACACTGTTATCAGCCGACATGGAATTAGTTGCTCTCAGCCAGTGCAGCAAGTTGGTCTGCTTGGTGTTCCTGAATAACAGGATCAATCAGACTTGCAAGATCGCCTTCCATCACTTCATTGAGACGGTAGATAGTCAGGTTGATACGGTGGTCTGAAACACGACCTTGTGGGTAGTTGTAGGTACGAATACGGTCACTACGGTCACCTGAACCTAGTAGGTTACGGCGCGTATCAGAAACTTCTGCGGCACGTTTTGCTTCTTCAGCCTGAATAATACGTGCAGCCAGAACGGCCATTGCTTTCGCTTTATTCTTGTGCTGAGAACGCTCGTCCTGACACTCAACCACTGTACCTGTTGGTAAGTGAGTGATACGGATTGCTGAGTCCGTGGTGTTAACGTGCTGACCACCCGCGCCCGATGCACGGAAAGTATCGATTTTCAGATCCGCCGCTTTAATTTCTGGAATTTCAGCTTCTGGAACTTCAGCCATGACGGCAACGGTACATGCCGAAGTATGTACACGACCTTGCGATTCTGTTGCAGGAACACGTTGAACACGGTGACCGCCCGACTCAAACTTTAGTACCCCATATGCACCATCACCAGACACTCTAGCGATCATCTCTTTGTAACCGCCATGCTCCGCTTCGTTTGAAGACATAACTTCAACACGCCAGCCTTTTTTCTCTGCAAACTTGCTGTACATACGGAAAAGGTCACCAGCGAAAATACCCGCTTCATCGCCACCCGCACCAGCGCGGATTTCTAAGAAACAGTTACGATCGTCGTTTGGATCTTTAGGAAGAAGAAGGATCTGTAGCTCATCACTCAGACGTTCAATCGCCTTTTTCGCTTCTTTAATCTCTTCCTGCGCCATTTCGCGCATCTCTTCGTCGTCTTCATTCGCCATCTCTTCAGCAGCAACGAGATCTTCTTGAGCTTGCTGATAAGCTTGGAAACACTTAGTGACTTCCTCTAGTTGAGAGTACTCTTTTGACAACGCACGGAATTTATCTTGGTTACCGATCACATCAGGATCGCCCAAAAGATGTTGAACTTCTTCGTAACGCTCAACCAGTGTTTCTAACTTAGTTAAAATAGAGGCTTTCATAGTTTTCTTTAACTCGGGGGTTTAATGAAGTCTGACACTCGTAATGATTACGAGTTCTCTAGACCTAAACTTTGTCTAATGGTAGCAAGCCGTGCAGGCTCACCCTTCTCTGCGGCACTTTGTAAGGCGCGAGTAGGCGCATGAATTAATCTGTTCGTCAGTTTGTTGCTGAGTTCAAGCAAGACTTTCTCAGCATCAGTACCCGCCGCAAGAGACTGTAGGCTTTTGCTCAGGAGCTCTTCACGAATTTCATTGGCGGTTTGACGATATTCTCGAATACTGTCTACAGCCTGAAGAGAGCGCATCCATGACATAAACGCCGCGCTTTCTTCACTGACGATCGCTTCCGCTTGAATCGCTTCAATCTTGCGTTGTTCAATATTACTATCAACAATAGACTGCAAATCATCTACTGTGTACAGGTAGGCGTCATTCAAATCACCCACTTGTGACTCAATATCACGTGGCACGGCAATATCAACCAAAAGCATGGGTTGGAAACGGCGAGATTTTAACGCGCTTTCTACCATACCTTTACCTATGATAGGCAAAGGGCTCGCGGTAGAACTGATCACGATATCTGCTCGTGATAGATGTTCGGGAATCTCAGGCAAGCCAATAATCTCTGCCCCAAACTGCTCAGCCAACGACAATGCGCGCTCTTTGGTTCGGTTAGCAACAATCATCTTAGTACAGCCATTGCCAGCAAGATGCTTAGCGACCAACTCGATGGTCTCACCCGCACCAACCAACAACACTGTCGACTTTTCTAACGATTCAAAAATATGTTTCGCAAGTGTACAAGCTGCATATGCGACGGAAACGGCATTGCCACCGATATCCGTTTCACTCCTCACGCGTTTCGCTACCGAAAAAGCCTTCTGGAATAATTTTTCCATCGACGAATCAACCGCTTTGTTGTCACGCGAATCTGAATACGCTTGCTTAACTTGACCCAATATCTGAGGTTCACCCAACACCAGTGAATCCAACCCGCACGAAACTCGCATTAAATGACGTATTGCGGCTTGTTCCTCATGGATGTAGAGACTGGGTTTTAGATCTTCAGGGCTAACCTGATGGAATTGCGACAACCAATCGATAATCTTGCTTTTACCACCACCTTTTACATCGCAATAGATTTCGGTGCGATTACAGGTAGAAATGATGACGCTGCCATTCACAGCAGGGTTATGGCCAAGCTGTTGTAATGCTTCAGGTAACTTATCCGGACCAAAAGCGACTTTTTCACGCAGTTCGACTGAGGCCGTATTGTGGTTGATACCTATAGCAAGCAAAGACATGTATCTTGGATTCTCTGATTCAGATATGGACAAATAAGGTCGGAATTTTACTTGATGCCCCCGTTTATTGAAAGGGGAATAAGGATATGTTTTCTTGAGTTCGTGATTTCAGTGATATAGTGAGGCCTAACTTTGGGCAAAACTGGATAAATAATCAGCAATGACGAAACATTTTCGCTCTCTTGTTATTCTACTTGCAGGCTTATTTTTGCTTAATGGCTGTGCCACCATAGAGAGCACAACGAACGTAGAGTGGCAAACTCATCAGCAAAGATTGGCATCAATCGACGCTTATCAATCTACGGGCAAACTGGGCTATATTTCTCCCGAACAAAGACAATCACTCAATTTCCAATGGTCATACTCCGCCGATTTGACCCAATTGAGGTTAACCACTTTTCTTGGTCAAACCGCTCTCAACCTAAAAGCCACTCCGCAAGGCGCTACCGTTGAGACCTATGATGACCAACGCTATTCAGCTCCGACATCTCAAGCACTGATTCAACGCTTGACTGGCTTAAATATCCCGGTCGAACAGCTCAATGACTGGATGCTGGGTCGCCCCACTCAAGCTGACGATTATCAATTAAGTGAAACCAATACTCTCGCCCGCCTAACCAAACAAGTGGGTCTACAAACTTGGCAACTCGACTATCTCACGTATCAGGATGTCCAATACGGGGGAACGGCGTTACCGCTGCCGAAAAAAATCAAACTCACACAGGGCAATATCTCTATTAACCTGTTTATTTCCAACTGGAACCTCAGCGAATGATCACGGAAACCACTCATTGGCCTTCTCCGGCAAAGCTTAACCTATTTCTTTATATCACTGGTCGTCGTGACAACGGTTACCATGAACTGCAAACCCTGTTTCAGTTTCTCGATCATGGCGACGATCTAACCATTACCGCCAATGACTCTGGTGAAATCACCCTCTCACCAGAGATCCCGGGCGTACCTCTGCATGACAACTTGATCTGGAAAGCTGCAACAGCCTTACAATTAAAGTCAGGCTGTCGCTATGGAGCTCATATTGAGCTGAACAAAGTGCTGCCTATGGGCGGTGGTATCGGTGGTGGTTCATCGAACGCAGCCAGCACGTTAGTGGCGCTGAACTTTTTGTGGCAAACCAACTTATCTGATGATGAACTTGCTGAAATTGGACTGAAGCTCGGTGCCGATGTGCCAGTCTTTACTCGCGGGTTTGCCGCGTTTGCAGAAGGTGTCGGTGAGCGACTGACCAAGGCAGAACCAGAAGAAAAATGGTACTTAGTGGTAAGGCCAAATGTATCGATTGCGACAGTCGACATTTTCACTCATCCGCAACTGACAAGAAACACACCAAAACGTGAGCTGGCAACACTTCTTGACAGCCATTACGGAAACGATTGCGAAAAAATTGTTCGAATGCTGTACCAAGAGGTTGATAAGCAACTTTCATGGCTGCTACAATACGCGCCGTCGCGACTTACAGGGACAGGATCATGCGTTTTTGCCGAGTTTTCGAGCAAAAATGAGGCAGAAGCTGTTCTTGCTAAACTCCCAGACACCGTCTCTACTTTTATTGCTAAAGGCAAGAATCTTTCTCCTTTGCACGAGACGCTGGCTAAGTATCGCTTAGCCCACAAACAATCTATTTAAAAACTGGACGCAACCCTGAGGTTTCCACCGTGCCTGATATGAAGCTATTTGCTGGTAACGCTACACCTGAACTAGCCCAACGTATTGCTGATCGTCTATACATCTCTCTTGGTGATGCAACTGTTTCTCGTTTTTCTGATGGCGAAGTCGCTGTTCAAATTAACGAAAACGTTCGTGGTAGTGATGTTTTCATCATTCAATCGACTTGTGCACCAACTAACGACAACCTAATGGAACTTGTAGTGATGATTGATGCAATGCGCCGCGCTTCAGCGGGCCGTATTACAGCAGTTATCCCTTACTTTGGTTACGCTCGCCAAGACCGTCGTGTACGTTCTGCTCGTGTGCCAATCACTGCTAAAGTTGTTGCAGATTTCCTTTCTAACGTTGGTGTTGACCGCGTTCTTACGATTGACCTTCACGCAGAGCAAATTCAAGGCTTCTTCGATGTACCTGTAGACAACATCTTCGGTACTCCAGTTCTTCTTGAAGATATGCAAGCACGTGGCCTAGAAAACCCAGTTGTGGTTTCTCCAGACCTAGGTGGTGTTGTTCGTGCACGTGCAACCGCTAAAGCGCTTGGCGATATCGATATCGCTATCGTTGATAAGCGTCGCCCTCGCGCTAACGTATCAGAAGTAATGAACCTAATCGGTGATGTTGAAGGTCGTGACTGTGTTATCGTTGACGACATGATCGATACAGGTGGCACACTATGTAAAGCAGCTGAAGCGCTTAAAGAGCGCGGTGCTAAGCGTGTATTCGCTTACGCAACGCATGCTGTATTCTCTGGTAACGCTGCACACAACATTGGCAACTCAGTACTAGACCAAGTTATCGTAACTGACTCTATTACTATGTCTAAAGAGATGGAAGCAACTGGCAAGGTAACAACACTAAGCCTTTCTCGCATGCTAGCTGAAGCGATTCGTCGCATCAGCAATGAAGAGTCAATCTCAGCCATGTTCAACTAATCGAACCTTCGATTAATCAGTTTTAAAAGCACCCCGCTCTGGGGGGTGTTTTTTTATTCCCCTATATCCTCATCTCGCCCGTCGGCAGATTTATATGCTATGATACTGCGCTTTTTGAGATTCCAAGAGAGATCCTAGCCTTGAGTCAACCTATCAAACTTCTTGTCGGCCTTGCCAATCCGGGGCCTGAATACGCTAAAACTCGTCACAATGCGGGTGCGTGGGTAGTAGAAGAGCTCGCACGTATTCATAACGTGACGCTGAAAAATGAAGCTAAGTTTTTTGGCCTTAGTGGGCGTATTATGGTTAACGGTCAGGATCTCCGCTTACTCATCCCAACGACTTTTATGAACCTTTCAGGTAAATCAATTGCTGCGGTAGCGAAATTCTACCAAATTAAACCTGAAGAGATCATGGTCGCACACGATGAATTGGATTTACCTCCAGGCGTCGCTAAATTTAAGAAAGGCGGTGGTCACGGTGGTCACAACGGCCTACGCGATACCATCAGCAGACTTGGGAACTGCAAAGATTTCTATCGTCTAAGGATCGGTATTGGTCATCCTGGACATAAAGACAAAGTTGCCGGCTATGTATTAGGCAAAGCACCGGCAAAAGAACAAGAGCTTCTTGATGCAGCGGCAGATGAATCTGTTCGCTGTCTGGACATTCTGATTAAGGATGGCCTTTCAAAAGCACAAAACCGTTTACACACGTTCAAAGCTGAATAAGGTTACTATCATGGGTTTTAAATGTGGCATCGTTGGCCTACCAAACGTTGGTAAATCAACACTGTTCAACGCACTCACTAAAGCTGGCATCGAAGCGGCTAACTTTCCGTTCTGTACCATCGAGCCAAACACAGGTGTTGTACCTGTGCCAGATCTACGTCTAGATGCACTAGCAAAGATCGTTAACCCACAAAGAGTACTGCCGACAACAATGGAATTTGTTGATATCGCAGGCCTTGTAGCGGGTGCCTCTCGCGGCGAAGGTCTAGGAAACAAATTCCTAGCAAACATCCGTGAAACTGACGCGATTGGTCACGTTGTGCGCTGTTTTGAAAACGAAAACATCGTTCACGTTGCTGGCAAAGTATCACCAATCGAAGATATCGAAGTGATCAACTTAGAGCTTGCAATGGCAGACTTAGATTCATGTGAACGCGCAATTCAACGTAATGCTAAGAAAGCTAAAGGCGGCGATAAAGACGCAAAATTCGAACTGACTGTTCTTGAAAAGCTACTACCTGTACTGTCTGAAGGCGGTATGGCACGTACAGTTGAGTTGTCAAAAGAAGAACTAGCGGCTGTTGGTTACCTAAACTTCCTGACTCTAAAACCAACCATGTACATCGCCAACGTGAATGAAGATGGTTTTGAGAACAACCCGTATCTAGATGCTGTTCGTGAATACGCAGAAAAAGAGAACAACGCAGTAGTTGCTGTGTGTGCGGCAATTGAGTCTGAGCTTTCTGAGCTTGAAGACGAAGACCGTGAAGAGTTCCTTGCAGATATGGGCATTGAAGAACCAGGTCTTAACCGCGTGATCCGTTCAGGTTACGAACTACTGACTCTTCATACTTACTTCACTGCGGGTGTTAAAGAAGTTCGTGCCTGGACTATCCCTGTAGGTGCAACTGCGCCTCAAGCCGCAGGTAAGATCCACACTGATTTTGAAAAAGGTTTCATTCGTGCCGAAGTTGTTGGTTATGATGACTTCATCCAGTTCAATGGCGAAAGTGGCGCGAAAGACGCAGGTAAATGGCGTTTGGAAGGTAAAGAATACATCGTTAAAGATGGCGACGTTGTTCACTTCCGTTTCAACGTTTAATTTCCATCCAAGTCTTTGACTTTAAAAGCCAGCACAATTGCTGGCTTTTTTACTGCCGCAACCTGCAGAAATAAATAAAACCCACAATCTAATGTCATTTTGTTATCAGTTTTCGATCATTAACACGCCTCTTTGTTTAAAAAGAAACCGAACAGTTGATTTCTAGGGATTTATTCAAAAAAACTATTGACGACTTTGCCTCAACTTCGCATAATGCGCGCCGTTCCCGACGATAAGGTAACGAGTCGAAAAGAACGAAACATGGTATGGCTACGTAGCTCAGCTGGTTAGAGCACATCACTCATAATGATGGGGTCACAGGTTCGAATCCCGTCGTAGCCA
>NZ_JBNJOH010000062.1:0-19310 GCF_050113735.1 Vibrio sp. TRT 2004
GCTGAAATTCGTGCGCCATCAAATGGATAAGTTCAACGGTCTTATACCCCACGTCATGCCCTATTGAATCGTTTATGCGTGACTCAAAGGTTACCTAGCTTGTGCTTTTATATCTATAGTTTGGATATAAAATCAATTGAATAGATATCACATATGTCGCAATTAAACTTCCTTTGTATCAATACTTTATAAAAAATGACACGTACACTGCTCGGTTAATCTGTTTAGCATCGGGTTGGGAGTGAGGAATAGAAAATCTCATCACAATATTGAAACCAGATGCTTAATAAGTAACCTGTATCAGTTTTGCGCCAAATACAAACTATGAGCCAAATTTTGATTGGATTTATCCAAGCATTCGGTTTTAAAAGGCGCTATTGTGGGAAAATGAACTTGCACCAAATGATACGTGTTACACTATTGAAAACCGCGAATAACAAGGATTTACGAATGAAGAAAATGCTTTTAAGTGCATTGATGGCCACCGCCTTGGTCGGGTGTTCTGATAACGAAGTTGGCGATGTGGGTCTTGGATGGTTCACGATGAAAGACATCAAGCTAAATCACATGCAAGATCCAATTGTGACTGGCGTAACATGTCATGTCGCTTCAATTGAAGCCGACTTTAGCCTAGCCGATCCAAGTGACAGCTCTATATCTTGTCGTCAGACTGGCGAAATTACCCCAGAGATGATTGCCAATATCGACAAGTCTAAAGATGGTGAAGTGGTATTTAAAAAGTCAAAAAGTATCTTCTTCAAAAGCATGAAAATCCGCCGAATCCTAGATGTAGAGAATCAGACATTGATGTACCTCTCTTATTCTACTAAAGAAACGTCAGGCAGTTTCAAGCACAGCCTCTCTACGGTGCCGTTATGGGGAACCAAAGCGTACGGTGCGTACAAACCAGCGGAATAGTTCAATTAAGTGCCAAACAGTAATGTTTGGCACTTTTTTATGTAATAAATATGAAAGCAATCTTTCATATGTGTGATATTATCCGGGAAAATTTCCAACTCCACTTTGAACATGAAGTTTCCCGGACAGCGCAAATCTAAGCACTACTTTCCTACTCACGCTCGCGATCCACTCGTCAATCAGATGAAGCAAACCCCTAAGCTTTATCGACCGATTGTGGTTGGCGTAGGTCAAACAATTGTTGACATAGAAGCTCGTGTCGATGACGAATTCCTAGCAAAATATGGTTTGAGTAAAGGACACTCGCTCGTTTTAGAGGAGAGTCAGGCAGACGCACTGTACGATGAACTAGTTAAACGCGAGTTGATCACTCATCAATATCCTGGCGATACGATTGGCAATACTCTGCACAACTACTCTGTACTGGCTGACAGTAAATCGGTACTACTAGGTGTAATGTCACGAAACATCGAAGTCGGCTCATTCGCATATCGTTATTTATGCCGCACATCGTCACGAATGAACCTAAACCACTTGCAGATGGTTGAAGGCTCAATCGGACGCTGCTACACGCTTATTTCGGACAACGGTGAACGTACCTTCGCAATTAATGAAGGTCATATGAACCAATTGCGCCCAGAAAGCATCCCAGAAGAGGTGTTTGATAAAGCGTCTGCGCTTGTTGTTTCTTCCTATTTAATGCGTGGAAAACCTGAAGACCCAATGCCGCAAGCCGTTGCTCGTGCTATCGAAATTGCGAAATCTAAGAACGTACCTGTTGTACTGACTCTTGGAACCAAGTGGGTTATCGAAGGCAATGCAAAGTGGTGGCAAGACTACATTAAAGAGAACATCTCTATTGTTGCGATGAATGAAGAGGAAGGCGAAGCTCTAACCGGTGAGAAAGATCCTCTTTTAGCCGCAGACAAGGCACTTGAGTGGGTTGATGTTGTACTATGCACAGCTGGCCCGGTTGGCCTCTACATGGCAGGTTACACTGAAGATTCAGCCAAACGCGAAACTGAACTACCGCTACTGCCAGGTAATATCCCTGAGTTCAACAAATATGAATTTAGCCGAGCTATGCGTAAGTCAGATTGTGGTACACCCGTAAAAGTGTATTCCCATATTGGTCCTTACCTAGGCGGCCCGCTTGAAATCAAGAACACAAATGGTGCTGGTGATGCTGCGCTGTCGGCCTTACTCCATGATATGGCTGCAAACAGTCACCATAAGACTAACGTTCCAAATTCTTCGAAGCATGACCAACCATACCTGACTTATTCTTCGCTATCGCAGATTTGTAAGTATGCTAACCGTGTTAGCTATGAAGTATTAACCCAGCACTCTCCTCGCCTAGCGCGTGCGCTTCCTGAACGTGAAGACAGTTTAGAAGAAGCATACTGGGATCGTTAATGATACGTTAACCAAAGAAAGGGCCGCTTATCGCGGCTCTTTTTCGTTCAAGTATGGGTAGAAGACTAACTGCCCTTCTTCGACCATCATGCAATCCATTTTGGCTGCATGTGCCGCCTGTAGCCCTAGCTGGGTGTCTTCAAATACGATACATGCACCAGCTTGAACCTTCATATCATCCGCGGCCTTTAAGAAGGTATCAGGATTGGGTTTATGGTTGTCAACATCCGTTGCCGTCACAATGACGTCAAGCAATTCAATCAGTTGTGCCTGCTTTAGCAGTCGTAAAGCGCTATCACGTTGGCTGCCAGTACCAACCGCCAGTTTCTTACGTTGATAGAATTGATGCAGGAGATCTACAGTACAAGCGATAGGCTTACCAACTTCCTGTAGTTCGGCAAAAGCCCCCATTTTGTAACGCGAGACTTCCATCGGTTCTAGCGACATACTGTGCTTTCTATTTATTTCTGCCGCAATTTTATAGCTTGGCATTCCCCCTAAGCTGTGTAACCACTCTTGGCTAAACGGAAAGCCGAAATGAGCGGCTGTCTGCTGCCATGCTTTTAAATGGCCAGGCATGGTATCCAACAAGGTGCCATCCATGTCGAATATAAACGCTTGATATTTTTCTAAAATTTCTAACATGGTTGTCCTACTGCCCTATTAACATAGTTTTACCGTATATCCTCACGCTAAGGTAGTGAGTGCATTGATATATTTATAAATACCAACTAACATCAGATCAAATACCTATAACTAAATATATTAACGGACTAAGGTAATCTTATGAATATCAAAAACAAACTATATTCATTAGGTGTTGTAGCTATACTTGGTGTCGTGTCTGTTCTTTTTGCAACAAGCCATTTCGCCCAAACCACGGCTCAGCTGAATCAGGCTAGCTTACTCGTATCAAACCTAGAAATACGCTTACTCAATTTACGCCGGAATGAGAAAGATTTCCTACTCCGTAAAGATGAATCAATGAGATATCGGAAAGTACATCCGTTGCGGTGGAAGATGTGCAACAGGCCTCTGTCAATGCACAAAGCGGTCGTAAAGTCGTCGAGACAACCGTCAGCAACATAGATCAACTCACTACCATTCTCGGCAGTAGCCAAGCATCAATTGGCTCACTAAATAACCACGTCGATAAAATTGGTGACGCCGTAAACATCATCCAAGAAATAGCCGAACAAACCAACTTGCTGGCGCTCAATGCAGCAATCGAGGCAGCGCGTGCTGGTGAACAAGGGCGAGGTTTTGCGGTAGTGGCTGATGAGGTTCGTGCTCTTGCTAGCCGAACTCATCAATCAACCGAGGAGATCACTAAAGTTGTGACTGCCATTCAGAATCAAATGTCTGAAGTAGTGACCAATATTGACCAATGTAATGATCAGGGTTCGCAAACTCTCGAAGCATCACAGACACTGGATAGTAGCCTTACTCAAATTATCGATGATATGACCAATATTCAGGCAAATTCTGAACGTATTGCCTCTGCGATTGAAGAACAAGGCATAGTAATGAACCAGGTTAGTGAGTCTATCACAGAGCTCAATTCGATATCTGAAGGGAATATGCAGTCAGCTCAGCAATGTTTAACAGAAGTGGACAGAGTCTCCGTTCAAGCTACTGACATGGATAGTGCGGTTGCTGAATTCAAAACGTCTTAAGTCATCACTCAAGCAAAAAAATCCCCTCTAGAGAGGGGATTTTTTATTACTCATCGTCAAGTGGCATCAACTTGGTACTTCCACCATGGATTTTCTCGCGCTTACGCTGCACCAGTGCATAGAAGCCAGGTATTAGGAAGGTACCCGCTAGTAGTACACAAAGCAGCCCCCCTATCAAAGAGATACCCAGTGAGTTTTGGCTAATGTGTCCTGCCCCAGAAGCGAAGATCGCTTGGTTACCCACCAGTACTTCTTGTATTGAACTGGCTCAGCGACAACAAGCTGTGCCGGTAATTGATTCTGTCCTTGAGGGTTTTCGCCGCATCCTACGAGAAAAAGTGCGCTAGCAAGCGCAGTACAGGTAAAGGTTTTTTTCATGAATAGACCGCTAGATAGATATAAATGGGCTTGCCTAAAAATACCTAACGGTCAATCGAGCTTTGTCCGAACAATATCAGGACAATTAGCTTAAGTGTATCAAGCTGTTACAAGTTCTAACCTTGTGTGTCGTTCTGTAAGACGCTGTAATTCTGCGCCCGATTCCCAGCGGTAAACCAACTCAGGTACTTGGTGACCACAAGGGGCGTTCCAAAGCCTTTCCAAGCTGTTGGTTCCACCCAAATGCTGGTAAAACTCTACCGCTTGATGATTCTCTTTCATCACTTCCAAATACACACCACTGTCTGGAAAATACTGAGTAATCCACTTGGAGACTTCAGCCAGCAGTGTAACCCCTAATCCCCTGCCACGGTAATTGGGATCGATATGTAGGGAGTCGATAATCGTACCTTTTTCGAAATCATGATTGCCAAATGCACAGACAAAACCACACAAAAGGCCACCTTCTTCGATCAGAAGAACACATTGATTAAAAGGAGGGTTAATGAGGCGGGTCTGCCAAATCGCGAGACGTTCATCTAGCACTTCGTTATCAAGAAACTCTTGCCCAAGAATGCCTTGATAATATTGTTTCCAACTTTGCGCGTGCAAGGTAGCAATACGCTCATAGTCGCTATATTCAGCTACTTTTAATTCCATTTATAGTTCCTTATTACTTCCTGTAAGGATTGAGTGCCCCTTCATACTATAAAACATTTAACAAAAAGCCAAACATTCTGGGAAATGGCATCATTTGTGTTGGTTATTCTGCAACCCAGTTCAAAACCACGACGAAAAATTTGCTTACCAATTATTTTGACAAAATCACGTGCGCTAACCGACATACTGAGCCATCGAGTTTGACTTACAACTGTACGCTGATATTCTAGCGAACAACTGTTAGCTCAAAGGAAAAGCTCGATGTCTGGTTCTAACAAACCACCACTGATTTGGTTAAACATATTTATTTTCTTGTCATCCTTTATAGTCGCTTTGGTGATTGTTCCTTGGTACGGCTTAACGGCCGGTTACGGCCTTGAACACCTCGTCTGGTTCGTTATTGCCTTTTCATTTTGTAATCTTTCGATTACTGCTGGCTACCACAGGCTATGGTCGCATAAGACCTATGAAGCGCACTGGTCATTACGCGCACTCTTTGCCCTTGGTGGCGCGTTTGCGCTACAAAACAGTGCTCTGCACTGGAGTTCCGACCATAGAATTCACCACAAACATGTCGATAATAACGATAAAGATCCTTACTCGGCTAAACGTGGCTTTTGGTTTTCTCATATTGGTTGGATGTTGCGTGAATATAATGCCAATACCTATTCCGATTATGGCAATTGCCGAGATTTACAGCGTGATAAAATCGTCATGTGGCAACATAAATACTATGTGCCTGTTGCGATTCTAACTAACTTCGGTATTCCACTATTACTTGGCGTTGTTTATGGTGATATCTTTGGCATGTTGCTTGTGGTTGGAGTATTACGTCTAGTACTTAGTCATCACTCAACATTCTTCATTAATTCGCTCGCCCATATTTGGGGCTCACAACCATATACCGATAAAAATACGGCTCGTGACAACGCCGTACTTGCCGTGTTCACCTTTGGCGAGGGATACCACAACTACCATCACATCTTCGAGAACGATTATCGTAATGGCATCTATTGGTGGCAGTACGACCCGACTAAGTGGTTGATTAAGTCCTGCTCATGGTTAGGTTTGACCAATAAATTGCGAGTTACGCCGAAAATTAAAATTGAAAAAGCCATCGCCAAGCAAGCGCTCGCCAAGGCGTCTAAAAATGTTAGTAAACTGCCAAACGCATCAATGCTTAACGAAGTGTTAAACAAAGAGTTTGAGGCGTTAATGTCGAGAATGGCAGACTATTACGATGTAAAAAAACAGGTCATTGAGGCAAAGAAAACCGATTTGGCAAAGAAATATGAAAAGTCATTGCTCAAACTGCGTTATCAGCAAATGAAGCAAGAACTTGCCGCACAGCGCAAGAGCTGGAATAGCCTAGTCGCACAATACGCCTAATTAAAAGGCTCACGCCGTTACAACGTGAGCCTTAAAATTATTTCTTTTTACCGCGATTAGCGTGAATCTTCAGCTTCGCTTTCATCTTGCGCTTATCTGAGTTTCGACCTTTACGGTGTGGCACTTTATCTGGCTCAATATCTTCAATCAAACTCGGCTCAAAGCCCTGTAGCCACTCTTGAGGCAACTTGGCATCCAATAGGCGCTCAATCGCGTGAAGTAAGTACTCTTCATCACGGCTCATTAACGAAACAGCGAAACCTTCCTTTCCTGCACGGCCCGTACGACCGATTCGGTGAACGTAATCTTCGGCTTTGTATGGCATATCAAAGTTAACCACTTGCTCAAGCTCCTGAATATCGAGCCCCCTTGCCGCCACGTCAGTCGCTATCAGAGCACGAATTTGACCTGATTTAAAATCATCAAGTGCTTTTTGCCTCGCGCCTTGACTCTTGTCACCATTAATTGAAGCCGCTTTGATTCCGTCTAGCTTAAGCTCTTTCGCTAAAGCATCACTACCCTGTTTTGTCTTAGTAAAAACCAAAACTTGCTGCCAATTTCTAGAGCCTATCAAATACGCGAGAAGCTCTGCTTTACGCTTCTTATCGACTGGATAAACCATCTGTTTAACCGTCTCTGCGGTACTGTTTGATGGAGAGACCTGTACTTCTACAGGTTCATTAAGCATTCGATAGGCGGTAGTTTTAATTCTCTGATCAAAAGTCGCAGAGAAGAACAGAGTCTGTCGATTTGCATTGCAGCGTTGAAGAATACGCTTAATATCAGGCATAAACCCCATGTCCAGCATTCGATCCGCTTCATCGAGGACTAAATATTCTGTCTTATTGAGGTTAATATTTTTGCAGTACATGTGGTCGATAAGGCGACCAGGTGTTGCGATCAGAATGTCACATCCTTGCATAAGATTTCTGGTTTGGACATTCATACTTGTGCCTCCATAGACAGCCACCACTTTGATATCTGTCTTGGATGCATACTGAGTAAGATTGTCGAACACCTGTTGAGCAAGTTCGCGCGTAGGAACCAGAACCAATGCGCGAACATCGTTGCTCTGCAGATCACGCTTGGTATTCGAATCAATTAATCTTTGCAGTATAGGCAGACCAAATGCAGCGGTTTTGCCCGTACCAGTTTGAGCACCCGCTAAGACGTCTTTTCCTTCAATAACATGAGGAATAGCCTGAATTTGTATTTCTGTAGGTTGTTCAAAGCCTAGTGTTTCTAACGTAGATAAAAGCGTAGAGCCCAATCCAAGAGCTTCAAATTGTATCGACATGCGGGTTACCTATAATTGCAAGGCGGACGATTCTATCAGAAACTTTTGCTGGCAGTTAGTATCTGTGGATAGAGCTGAGCAAATAACTCATCCAGTTGATGATAATTCTGTCGTAGATAGGGAATGCACTCCACCAGCGTGACCATTCTTGGTGAACGATGTGACATTCGCTGTAATGCGAACTCGATATTTTCGATGTGCTGATAGGACTGTAACCAACGCCCCTCACTCATAGCATGTGTGACGGTGACAAACCGATCCGGAACAACATCCGCCATCTCTTCACTCATCACTTGCATCAGCGAGTGAGTGCAGAATCTTCGCCCGATTACGTTGATACCCTTATGAAAGCACAAAGCCAGCGCGATTGCACTGGCTCTTTCGGGTTGCTACCTAAGTAGACTTATCGTCACTGAAGAATCGTTATTTGAAAATCTCTTCGGCGAGCGCTTCAATTGACTGCTCGTAGTCCGAGAGTTCAAAGCCAATTTCCATGGCATCTAACAGCTCGAGGCATTCTTCATTGATTGTTTGGTCACTCATTCTGACCTCCTTTATAAAAACACTTATCAAGACCTGCGTTTTTCAAGTCTCAGCCTGAATATGCGGGTTCTTGGTTCCTTTTTAAACCACTTATATGACAGTTTTTTGAAAGGCGAAAGTAAATTCTGACTATGATTTGCTCTTTATTCCAACGCAATCGATTACCCCGACAACCATCCCATGGATGTAAACATAAAATTACACTGGTGGTAATTAATTTGTACAAAACACTTGTCTTTGTCAAAGATCTTTTTCAAAATGGTCACATTGTCAGTCTTAATGACTACATATTACACAACAGTTAGTCATAACCTCTACTAAAGTCAGATAAACGTAAAGAATTATATACAATGAACAAATCAAAGGTATTGGGTAGTACTTTGATCATTGCTGGGACCACCATTGGTGCTGGCATGCTTGCGCTACCACTCGCTTCTGCGGGTATAGGCTTCACCACTTCACTTATCATTATGATCGCTCTATGGGCATTAATGGCGTATACCGCTTTATTGATGATTGAAGTACATCAACATGCAGACCAAGATGCGACCTTACACACCCTTGCCAATCAATTTCTAGGCATCAAGGGGAAATGGGTAGCAAGCTTTGCGATGATGTTTCTCTTCTATGCACTTTGCGCAGCTTACATTGCTGGTGGTGGCGCACAGTTTGCGGAGCGTATTGCGACTTTCTCTGGTGTTGAAGTTTCACCAACAACATCGACCGTGTTGTTTACCCTATTAGTCGCCGCAGTGGTAACGATTGGCACTGCGACAGTGGATAAAGTTAACCGAGTACTATTTTCAATTAAGATCATTGCGATGGTAATGGTGCTTACTTTCTTAGCACCGAATGTCACTGAATCTTACCTATTAAGTATGCCTGTAGAACAAGGTCTAGTGATCGCTGCGATTCCGGTGATTTTCACTTCTTTTGGTTTCCACGGCAGCATCCCTGCGATTGTTAACTACTTAGATGGCCATACGCCTTCACTGCGCAAGGCCATTTTGATCGGTTCCGCGATTCCATTGGTGATCTACGTTTTCTGGCAAGTCGTCACACTGGGCGTCGTCAATCAGTCTCAACTACTCGAAAATCAGGGATTGAGTTCACTTATCTCGACACTGGCCACCACTGTTCATCGCTCTAATCTGGCTCAAACTATCGGTATCTTCGCTGATTTGGCACTGCTGACTTCATTTCTTGGGGTGAGTCTCGGGTTGTTCGAATTCCTAGGCGACAAGATCAATAAAAGTGGTAACGGTGGTTCACGCGTATTGGTCGGATTGGTGACATTTCTACCACCAATGGGCTTCGCCTTGTTCTACCCTCAGGGCTTTATTGCGGCGCTAGGATATGCCGCCATTGCACTGGTTGTACTGGCCATCTTTTTGCCCATTTTGATGGTCAAAAAAGCTCGTCAACAGGCCTCGACACAAAGCTATCAAGTACTTGGTGGTAATGTAGGCCTAATCGCAACCAGTTGTGTTGGGGTGGTTATCGTCACAGCTCAGGTACTGATCACCGCAGGTGTATTACCAAGCTTGGGTTAGTGGCAGATTCTAAGTAAAAACGGCGCGATGACTCGCGCCGTTTTTGATCCTTCCTTAGAACAAACCAATATAATTACTTAATTGTGTAATTTTCTCATTGATAGCCCGTTCTATTCTCAAGTAGTGATAACCATTTACGAGGTTAATATGAAAGTGAAGTTTAAGTTTATCCTCTCCGCTGTTGCATGTGTGGCCGTGCTCACCTCTTTTTTCGGCGCGGCAGATAGCAATATGTCTGGCACGAAAACTTTAAACGATTATGACGTAGCGACGTTGGCTGGAGGCTGTTTTTGGTGTACTGAATCCGATTTGGAAAAACTGCCTGGCGTTATCGATGTGATTTCTGGCTATGCTGGTGGTGATATTGAGAATCCAACTTACAAACAAGTTTCGTCCGGTAAGACTGGGCACCTTGAAGTCATCAGCGTTAAATACGATCCTAAAACGGTCACTTATGAGCAAGTTCTCGACCAGTTTTTTCGTCATATAGACCCAACGGATGATCAAGGCTCCTTTGTCGATAGAGGTCGCCACTATCGCCCTGCTGTTTTTTATCATACCCAAGAACAGAAAAAGATTGCCGAAAACTTTATCGCGCAAATTGATGCGTTAGGTATTTTCAAGAAACCATTGAAAACCGAGTTGATCGAATTCAAAGCGTTCTGGCCGGCTGAAGATTACCACCAAGATTATTACAAGCGTAATAAAATTCGCTATAACTACTACCGTTACGCATCTGGTCGCGATCAGTATTTAGATGAGATTTTTGGCGAAGATCGTCAGGACAATCCTGTAACGCTGCGCGCACTTATTGACGATAAAATAAGTGCTGAAAGTGTTAAACCATATGCCAAACCATCGCAGTCTGCGATTAAGAACAAGCTTACTGAGCTTCAGTACTACGTCACTCAACAAGAAGGGACAGAACGAGCATTCAGCAATGAATACTGGGATAACAAAGAGGCTGGGATTTATGTCGATATTGTTTCTGGAGAGCCTCTTTTCTCATCCACTGACAAGTATAAATCAGGCACAGGCTGGCCAAGTTTTACTAAGCCGATAAATCAAGGTTACATTGTCACAAAAACCGACTACCGCCTTCTCTATCCCCGAACAGAAGTTCGCAGCCGATTTGCGGACTCCCATTTAGGGCACGTGTTTAAAGATGGTCCAGCGCCGACAGGCCTGCGCTACTGCATGAACTCCGCAGCAATGAGGTTTATTCCGTTAGCAGATTTGGAAAAAGAGGGGTACGGCGACTATCTCTACCTGTTCGACCGTTAAATCCATCCAAACGTCGTTAGCAAAAAAGCCAACCTGAACATAGGTTGGCTTTTAGCTCACTATTAGCGCTTACTTCATCACACGAGCTTTGAAACTGCGTCCTTTCATCTTGCCTGTCGTAAGCTGTTTTAACGCAGGTTTGACGATATCATGCTCCACCGCTAGGTATGAAACCATTGCTAGGATATTAATCTTGCCAATCTTTTTACCATCTAAGCCAGCTTGCTTAGTCAAGGCTCCCAAAATGTCTCCAGCGCGCACCTTTTGTTTCTTGCCGCCTAAAATCTGGATTGTTTGCATTTTAGGGTAAAACGGTCGCTCAATCGGTTTTTCCGGTAATTTAGCTGGTGAGATAACTAAGTCCATGTACTCTTCAATACGTGCGACTCGATAGTGTTCTTTCTCGCTGTAGAAGCTAAATGCAACGCCTTTTGAGCCAGCGCGCCCCGTTCGACCAATTCGATGGACATGAACTTCAGGATCACGGGAAAGCTCAAAGTTGAAAACCGCATCAAGGTTATCAACGTCCAATCCACGTGCTGCCACATCGGTCGCAACCAAAATAGAGATACTTTTATTGGCAAACATGGTCAACGCTTGCTCACGCTCACGCTGTTCCATATCTCCATGCAATTCAACCACACTGAATCCACGATGTTTCAGTTCATCCGTTACGTTTTGCACCTCTTTCTTCGTGTTACAAAACACAACCGACGACTCTGGCTTATGCGTCAGTAATAGGGCTTCCAGTGCGTCATCACGCGCTTCAGTCGTGTCTAATTGATAGAAGCGTTGCTCAATGGTTGTCGTTGCATGTGTTGACTCAACTTTGACCATTTCCGGCTTAACCATGACTTTGGCAGCCAATGACTCAATGTTGTTAGGGAAAGTTGCGCTAAACAGCAAAGTCTGACGCTCGGCTGGCGCAGCGGCAATTATCGTATCAATCGCCTCTTCAAAACCCATCTCAAGCATTCGGTCAGCTTCATCCAGCACAAGTGTATTCAACTCATCAAGGCTAATGCGTCCCTTAGACATATGATCAAGTATTCGACCAGGCGTACCAACCAAGATATGCGCACCGTGCTCAAGTGAACCGATCTGTGGCCCCATTGGTAGGCCGCCGCATAAGGTAAGTACCTTAATGTTGTGAATACCACGCGCTAGGGTGCGGATCTCTTTCGCAACCTGATCAGCCAGTTCACGAGTCGGGCAAAGTACTAATGTTTGCACTCGAAAGCGTTTAACATTGAGGTTACTCAGCAAGCCCAATGAGAATGTTGCGGTTTTACCTGAACCTGTTTTGCCTTGACCAATCACGTCTTTACCGCTGAGCACGAGAGGTAAAGCTTGCTGTTGGATTGGCGTCATTTCTTTGTAGCCAAGGCTATCCAACGTTTCAAGCAATTCAGGCTTCAGTTCAAGGGTGTTAAATGAAGTTGTCACTGTTTTATCCTTTGAGGATTGGCTGGAAGGAGTGTTCTCCCAGCATTAAAAACTAAAAACCGCTTCGAAATGGAAGCGGTTTTGAATTCGTAAGTCCGACGCAGCTTGTCCTATCGAATTCCGTGCAGGAACTCATGGCGTGTCGCTGGATTTGACTTGAAAATGCCACCTAATGCCGTCGTTGTGGTTTCACTGGTTGCATCCATAACACCACGTGACTTAACACAGTAATGGGTTGCATCAATGGTTACTGCCACATCATCTGACTCTAGCAGGGTTTGCAATGCGACTAAGATCTGCTGTGTCATACGCTCTTGCACCTGAGGGCGCTGAGCGAAGAAACGGACGATGCGGTTAATCTTAGACAGGCCGATGATTTTTCCACGTGGAATATAAGCGACCGCTGCACGACCATCAATTGTCACTAAGTGATGCTCACAGGTACTCGTCACTGTGATGTCTTTCACTCGAACCATTTCACTGACATTCATCTTGTTTTCGATGACAGTAATCTTGGGGAAATTTGAGTAATCTAAGCCAGAGAAAATCTCATCAACGTACATTTTTGCGATACGGTGCGGAGTCTCTTCTAAACTGTCATCAGTAAGGTCTAGCTCTAGTAGAGAGAGAATTTCACGCATATGGTGTTGAATCTTTTCTTTTTTCTCTTCTCGACTGAACGAGTTTGGCGCCATCGGCGTCTCTAATCCTCGTTGCTCTAGCGCATCTTTGACCAACTTTGCGGATTCGCTAAGACCTGACATTCCACTTCCTCTTATTTACCCCTTTAGGATGGCTGACAAGGATACTCGGATTTTTGAATAATTACACCCATATTTTATTGGAGGTCATTATTGCTCTATGGCTATCTATGATAGAGTGTTGACCATTAGACTAAAAATAATAGTAAATTAGGATTTTTGATATGGGCTGCTGCGATGCACCAGGCTTAATGCCGATCGAAGAGGCGATGGATAAAATGTTATCGCCAATTGAAGCTATCCAAACAACGTTACAACTTCCCTTAGCAGATGCAATCGGCTATGTGCTCGCTGAAGACATACTCTCCCCTATTTTTGTACCGCCATTTGATAACTCTGCAATGGATGGTTACGCCATTCGTATCGCGGATTTAACGAATCACAATGTCATGCCGATGGCTGGTAAGTCGTTCGCGGGTCAGCCGTTTGAAGGCGATTGGCCAATCGGTTCATGTGTTCGTATCATGACAGGTGCAAAAATTCCTGATGGCTGTGACGCGGTCATTATGCAAGAGAACACTCAAGTTACTGAGCATGGTATTCTCTTTAATCAAACCGACGTAAAACCGCAAAACAATATTCGCCCAACTGGCGATGACATCAAGCAAGGTGATATTGTCCTAGCAAAAGGCGCTCGTTTGACTGCGCGTGATATTCCGATGATCGCAACTCTCGGCGTTAGCCAGGTTAGCGTGGTACGTAAACCGCGTGTGGCGTTTTTTTCCACTGGCGATGAGCTACGTCCTTTAGGTGAAACCTTATCCGAAGGTCAGATTTACGACAGTAACCGTTACGGTATTAAGCCTCTTATCGAAAACTTCGGTTGTGAAGCGATTGATCTCGGCATCATTCCAGACTGCCCAGAAACCCTCAAGGCAACGTTTGAACACGCGCAGACATTGGCTGACGTGGTTGTGACTTCCGGTGGTGTCAGCGTTGGTGAAGCAGATTACACCAAAGATATCTTACAAGAGTTAGGTCAAATCGGCTTTTGGAAGCTAGCAATCAAGCCGGGTAAGCCTTTTGCGTTTGGTAAGCTATCGACAGCTTGGTTCTGTGGCTTGCCGGGTAACCCTGTCTCTGCCGTGTTAACCATGTATGTTCTTGTTCAACCTCTACTAGTAAAATTGGCAGGACATACCGAATGGAAAGCACCAGAGTCAATCCCAGCAACAACACGCAGTGCTTTTAAGAAAGCGCCAGGGCGCACGGATTATCAACGTGGCATCTACTCTATTGAGAATGGTCAGTTTGTCGTAGAAACAACGGGCAACCAAAGTTCAGGTGCGTTCAGATCGATGAGTCTAGCCAACTGCTTCGTCGTGCTTGAACGAGAGCGTGGACGAGTCGAGATTGGCGAAACCGTCAACATCCAGCTGTTTAACCCGACGCTTTACTAGAGGTGCCACTTGGAGATCTTATCTGATCAAGAAATGCTCCGCTACAACCGTCAAATCATTCTCAAGCAGTTTGACTTTGACGGTCAAGAAGCGCTCAAGCAGAGTTCTATTCTCGTTCTTGGCGCCGGAGGACTTGGCTGTGCTTCTACTCAGTATCTCGCGACGGCGGGGGTTGGTACGTTAACCCTCATCGACGACGATGTGGTTGAACTTTCTAATCTACAGCGTCAGGTTCTTCACCACGATTCAGATATCGGGGTTAAAAAAGTCGATTCGGCCGCTCAATCACTGAGAGAGCTTAATCCCAATATTACGGTTAACACCTTCGATAAGCGTCTTTCTGATCAACAACTATCACAGTTGATTGAACAGCATACTCTTGTTCTTGATGCATCGGACAACGTCGAAACACGCAACCAGTTAAACCGCCTTTGCTACGCAAATAAAACGCCCCTAGTCTCAGGTGCTGCGATCCGCATGGAGGGGCAAGTAAGCGTGTTTACTTACCAAGATGATCAACAACCTTGTTATCAATGTCTCAGCGCCTTGTTCGGCAATACAGCATTGAGTTGTGTTGAAGCTGGCGTCATGGCACCGGTTGTCGGCATTATAGGTGCGGTTCAGGCGATGGAGGCAATTAAGGTAATTTCTGGCTATGGCACGCCGAAACAAGGTAAGATCTTGATGTTAGATGCATTGACGATGTCTTGGCGTGAAATGAATTTAATGAAGATGCCAAACTGTCCTGTGTGTCACTAGAAGTAAGGTAGTGGTAGAGTGCTGACGATGAATCATCCCAAAGGCTTTATCGCTACCTTGTTGCTTGGTGCGCTGGCACTCTATGTTCTGACGTGGCTAATGCAAGATCGTCCGTCGACGGAAGTCCGAGCGGTAGTTGACTCACAAACGGTCACCCAGTCACTGGATGGCAATCGTCGTTTTTTAAATGTTACCACTGAATCTCAGCAACAACTGTTGATTCAAGTTCCAGCAAATATTGACTGTCCCCGTCTATCTCAGGTAATTATTCAGCAGCAACAAACGTTGTTGTCAGATTCCATGTCGTATCAATTGATTCGCTGCACCGCAGCACAATAAAAAGGATTTTTGATGTCACCACTCGTAACCCCCCAATGGCTCGCTCAACAGATGAGCGATAATCGCTTAGTTATCTTAGACACCAGTATTGATTTCCAGATCCCCGCAGAAGTTGAGAAGGATAAAACGAACTTAATCCCGTGCTCACGCCGTTTTGATTACGACGCGGTGTTTTGCGATCCAGACACTAGTCTCCCGCACATGATGCCAACCGAAGAGCGTTTTAATCACTTAGCTCAGGATCTAGGTTTGAATAATGACTCTGTAATTGTAGTTTACGACAACAGTGGCACTTTTGCTTCGCCAAGAGCATGGTGGATGTTACGTGCGATGGGACATGAGCAAGTCTACATTCTCGATGGCGGTCTGACTGAATGGAAAGCGTGTGGATTTGATACGACGACACATTATTTAGCTCCAACAGCGAAAGGTAACTTTTCTGGTAAGCTGAATCCGGATTACTTTGTTGACGCACAATATGTGGTTCAACAAATCAATAACGATGCGAGCCTAACCGTCGATGCCCGTTCCAAAGCACGCTTCGATAGTGAAGTAGCAGAGCCACGTCCAGGCTTACGCAGTGGTCATATCCCCAATTCAGTTTGTCAGCCTTTTGCACAGCTAATGGATCAACATAAGTTAAAGCCAGTCGAACAACTTAAACAGATTTTACAGCCGACGCTTTCAACAGATGCGGCTCAAACACTCTTTAGCTGTGGCTCTGGTGTCACCGCTTGCATTGTACTGCTTGCAGCCTATCTTTGTGGTTATCGTAATCTCGCCGTTTATGATGGCTCATGGACAGAATGGGGCGCAAACAGCGATTTGCCTATCGCCACAACTAGCAAATAACCGCTTATACATCCGTTTTGTTGAGATTATAAAAGGCAGCCTTAGCTGCCTTTTTTGTTATTTCATTTGCTCATCGAGGTTTAGCACGGTGAGTGCATTGCTCACACTTGTGGCGATCACGTCAATCACACCAGTTCGCAACGCTCCAAGTAGCGCAAGCGGTTTACTGTTTTCTGCTGCAATGGCGATAACCTGCGAAATCGGTCGAAACTCGTCAATGCTCAGCCCGATCACTCGGTCACTCATCACAGTTGTGGCGGATTGACCATGTATATCAAAGAAATCGTAACCAGCAAAATCGCCAACCACCCCTTGTTGCATCCTTGATTGAACAACTTCCTCGGCAGTAAACCACCCAAGATCAACCATATAACTGTTTTCGCTCATGTCACCAATACCGACCAAGGCAACATCAGCTTTACGTGCCAAGTCTAAGGTTTGTTTGACAGTTGCATTTTGCATAAAGGCGAGCTTCTGTTCTCGGTTCTCCGCGTAAGCTGGCGCATACAATGTTTCTGAGGTTCCGCCATAGCTTTTGGCAAATTGACGGCAGATGTGGTCGGCATTAAACATCCCCCCACGTGGATGGATACCACCAATACCACATACGAATTTAACGTCTCTTTGCGGAATAACGCCGACATGATGCGCTACAGCGGAGACATTGCGTCCCTGCCCCACGGTCACAACAGAACCGTTTTGAATCGAGCTCGCCATATATTTCGAGACTAGACCCGCAACCTGCTGACGCTGTTGCTCTTCAACTGGTTGATCCAAGGCGATCAAAGCACGCTTAACACCAAATCGTTCGATAAGACGTTGTTCTATTTTAGCGCTAAAAACTGGGTGATATTTGACCGTGATCTCCACAATACCTTCGTCTCTGGCCTGCTTTAGCATCCGACCAACTTTGGCACGTGAGACAGAGAACTTCTTCGAAATCTCCTCTTGTGTCGCACCATCCTGATAGTAGGCCACTGAGATTTCAGTCAGTAGATCTGCGTTGTCATCCGAAATGTCATTCTGAGATTTGTTCATTGGTGTATTTTCCAAACCAAATAAATCGCACCTAACATGTGCTCACAGCCGTAGCATATGTCACAACCCGCCATTTTGGCAACATTTGCTCAGTGAAATTACAAATTCTCAGCACGTTTTTTATCCTTCATACACTAGCCTGAACCCTTACTGCTTCTTGGCAAACGTTTAGTTGTCCTGCCACCAGTCAGGTTTAAAAAAAATACTTGATGAACATCACTTAAAAGCTCATTCGGCAATTGACTTTCTATCTGTATAAGATAATTATGAACCCATCATTTACTCAGCGTTCGAGCAAATGTTCACAACAAATGTTCATACGTTGAAAATTATTTAGGTTAAGTAAGCTGGGTTGTCCTTAGCGGAAAAATCGACTATTACTTAACTCGCTTGCAATTGCATCCCCATATCATGTCGTGATCTGGGAGCCCAATGAAATAGGATGATCGAAATGAGCAACAAATTAGAGCAACTTCGTAAACTAACGACTGTAGTCGCTGATACTGGTGAAATTGATGCAATCAAAAAATACCAGCCAGAAGACGCAACGACTAACCCTTCTCTGATTCTTAAAGCCGCTCAAATCGAAGAGTACGCGCCTCTAATCGACGCTTCTATCGAATACGCAAAATCTCAAAGCTCTGATAAAGCACAGCAAGTACAAGATACGTGTGACATGCTAGCGGTAAACATCGGTAAAGAAATCCTTAAAACCATTCCAGGTCGTATCTCTACTGAAGTTGATGCACGTCTTTCTTACGACATGGAAGGCAGCGTAGCAAAAGCACGCCAGCTAGTTAAAATGTACAACGATGCAGGCATCACTAACGATCGCATCCTTATCAAGCTTGCGTCTACTTGGGAAGGCATCCGTGCCGCTGAAATCCTAGAAAAAGAAGGCATCAACTGTAACCTTACTCTTCTATTCTCTTTCGCACAGGCTCGCGCATGTGCTGAAGCTGGCGTATTCCTAATCTCTCCATTCGTTGGTCGAATCATGGACTGGTACAAAGCGAAAGAAGGTCGTGACTTTGAAGCACAAGAAGACCCAGGCGTGTTGTCAGTATCTAAGATCTACAACTACTACAAAGAGTACGGCTACAACACTGTCGTCATGGGCGCAAGTTTCCGCAACATCGGTGAGATCCTTGAGCTAGCTGGCTGTGACCGTCTGACTATCGCTCCTGCACTTTTAGCAGAACTTGAAGCTGCTGAAGGTGAAGTCGTTGAGAAGCTAGTTGATTCTAAAGGTTCAGCAGCTCGTCCAGCAGCAATGACTCACGCTGAGTTCCTATGGGAACACAACCAAGACCCAATGGCTGTTGAGAAGCTTGCAGAAGGTATCCGCAACTTCGCAGTAGACCAAGGCAAACTTGAAGCAATGATTGAAGCGAAGCTTTAATCACCAGAATTTCTAGAGGGGAACGTTTGCGTTCCCCTCTTATTATCCTTTCTTAAGAAACAATCTATTAATCGGTATTTATTATGGATCACTCTCTTCAATCAAGAAAGCATCTAGCAAATGCAATCCGCGCTCTAAGCATGGATGGTGTACAACAAGCTAACTCTGGTCACCCAGGCGCACCTATGGGTATGGCTGA
>NZ_JBNJOH010000063.1:0-19297 GCF_050113735.1 Vibrio sp. TRT 2004
GTCACGCCTTTCTGTTTATGAATAGGGAACCTCGTGTGTCGCTCCAATTTAAAAGCCTTCATCGTGCTTAACGATGAAGAATGCGACACTAGCTCAGTTAATCGAGCACAGCCTTGTCAAGGTTGAGGTCACGCCTTTCTGTTTATGAATAGGGAACCTCGTGTGTCGCTCCAATTTAAAAGCCTTCATCGTGCTTAACGATGACAAAATGCGACACTAGCTCAGTTGGTAGAGCGCAACCTTGCCAAGGTTGAGGTCACGAGTTCGAACCTCGTGTGTCGCTCCAAATCTCCTTCAAATGACAAGCTCGTTTGAATAGACCTTTAAGGTCACCGCTCTTTAGCTAATGCTGCGAAGCATGAACCCCAAAATTGTAAAAAGTCCTCCTAGTACTAGGTGGGCGTTTTTATGCCTCAACGAAAAATCTCAGCATACCTATGCTCAGGGAATCACTATAGCAAACACCATGTGGGCTAGGTCTCTACGCATTCGTCAACAGAGTTATCCACAGTTTTGCCAATGTGGATAAGTTGGTGGGTAACCTGATTTTTTACTATGTATAAAGCTTGACTAAAACGATCTTTTTGATTAAAGAGGATTCATTAAATGGATAACCTCTTTAGTAACTTATTGTTTTTAAAGTGATAAATGATAATTTCCGTGATTTAACTGAAGTGAGAAATAGATCATTAAGTCACTATTTTTTGATCCCAGTCATTTCCATACAATGTGATTAACTTCTTCACTTGTAAGAAAATGAGCATTCTCTCTTGGTTTTTTCCACATTTCATTTTTTAGAGCTAAATCAAGTTCTGAACCGTCATGCTCGGCAAGCATTATGCATCTCTAGGCAATCCTTTCTCTACAATTCGAATTAGTCTAGCCAATTTATTGGATGCTGATGGAAGTTGCGATTGTTGCTGAGCTAATGCCCAGTGGATATGCGTATCTAAAACGTCGCTCAAGCCGATACGCTGCTGGAGAGCGTCGACAATTGCTAACGAATAAGGCGCATTACCCATTGCGATAGAGAGATTACGCATCCATTGAAGGTGACCAATACGGCGGATTGCGGAACCTTCCATATTTTTGAGAAAGGTTGCCTCATCCCAAAGAAAGAGCTCCGTTAGGTCTGCTTTTTTTAATGCCTCTCTACGATGAAAGTCTTCCTGATGAGTGACTTCAGCGAATCGGTTCCAAGGACAGACCAATTGACAGTCATCACAGCCGTAAACTCTATTTCCCATCGCCTGACGAAATTCTTCCGGAATCACACCATCGTATTCGATCGTGAGATATGAAATGCAGCGTCGAGCATCGACAATGCCGTCGTCGATAATGGCTTGTGTCGGGCATGAGGCAATGCAGGACTGACACTTGCCACATTGTTCAGTACTAGGTTGATCAACGGGCAGTGGCAAGTCGATGAGTAACTCTCCAAGAAAGAACCATGAGCCACAATCTTTATCTAGGATGAGGGAATGCTTACCAGTCCAACCTAATCCGGCTTTTTGCGCCAAGGGCCTTTCGAGTATTGGGGCGGAGTCAACGAATGGGCGATAGCCGAACTGACCCACTTCTTGCTCTATTTTTTGGCCTAGTTTTTTAAGCTGGTTGCGGATAAGTTTGTGGTAGTCACGTCCAAGAGCATAACGACTGACATAAGCTTGTGTTGGATCGGATAAGTTTGATGCAAATTGCGCTTCAGGAGGGAGATAATCCATTCTGACGGAGATAACACGAATTGTGCCAGGCAAGAGTTCGCTTGGGCGTGCTCTCATCATGCCGTGACGCGCCATCCAGTCCATTTCACCGTGATAACCAGCATCTAACCATTTTTGTAGCGCCGCTTCATGCTCGGACAGATCGACGTCGCAGATCCCTACTTTTTGGAAACCGAGTTCTTGGCCCCAACTTTTGATCTTGTCTGCGAGCGCTTGGTAGTTCATGCTGGTGTGTTCCTGATTAAGGGGGCAGGATCTTAACGGATCTTATATTTAGGATCTAGCTGGTAAAAAAAGAAAAACGGCAAGAAATCGCTGATTTTTCGTTTTACTTACACAAGAGCTCTTGTCTCTCAAATCCAACCCAGTTTACTATTCCTGTTATTTTAGATTTTATATAGTCACAGCGTAGAGATTGATCTTGATGACCACCAAACAATTTGCCCTTACAGATGAACAGGCCACGATTCAATTAGGTACCGCACTGGCACAGTTGTGTTCTCAGCAAACCACTATTTATCTGCATGGTGATTTGGGGGCAGGCAAAACAACCTTTAGTCGTGGTTTTGTGCGTGCGCTGGGTCATCAGGGGAATGTAAAAAGCCCTACCTATACCTTGGTTGAGCCTTACCAGCTTGATCAGTGGCAAGTTTATCATTTTGATCTTTATCGCCTAGCTGATCCTGAAGAACTTGAGTTCATGGGGATCCGTGATTATTTCACCCCTGATGCTATCTGCCTTGTGGAATGGCCAGAAAAAGGACAAGGTTTGTTGCCTGCTGCCGATCTTGATATTGATCTTCGTTACGATGGTGAGGCACGAGTCGTTCAACTCACGGCAAATAATCCCTATGGAAGTCACTTATTAGAACAGTTGGAGTTATGTTGAAGAGCCGTTTATTAAGAGCTGTATTTTTTCCATTTTTTGTTGCTCTTACTCTTTTCTCCGGTTTTAGTTTCGCGAATGCTCTTGAGGGCATTCGCGTTTGGCCATCTCCAGATGAAACAAGAGTTGTTATAGATTTAAAATCTGAAGCTGACTTCAGTTACTTTACCCTTTCCAGCCCTGAGCGGTTAGTAGTGGACCTCAAGCAGACCACGCTGAGTACTAAGCTACCACTGACGATTTCTGATAGTCCGGTACTGAAAAAAATACGCCAAAGTTCCCCTCCAGAAAAAGGCACCTACCGTTTAGTGTTTGAACTAAAGCGTAAAGTGAATCCCCAGTTGTTTAAACTGGCACCGACACCCGGTGGGCAGTATGGTCATCGCTTAGTGATTGATATGCCACATGACAATTCTGGCGCGTCAGCACCTGCAACGACACCAACCAACAGCAAAACGACGGTCAGCCGAGATGCGTCTCAGCTGCATGGCACGGCCGACATTGTGGTTGCTATTGATGCGGGTCACGGTGGTGAAGACCCAGGCTCGATTGGTCCAACAAAAAAATATGAGAAACACGCGACTCTAGCCGTTTCGAAGAAGGTGGCTGCGCAAATCAATGCTGTTCCAGGTATGAAAGCGGTGCTAACTCGTGGGGGGGATTACTACGTCAATTTGAATAAGCGTTCGGAGATTGCACGTAAAAATAAAGCGCACCTCTTAGTGTCAATTCACGCCGATGCATTTCATACTCCTCAACCTAGAGGTGGCTCAGTCTTTGTTCTGAATACACGCCGTGCAAACTCGGAAATTGCTCGTTGGGTAGAGAATCATGAGGAACAGTCACAACTGCTTGGTGGCGCTGGTGAAGTACTGGCTAAGAATAATAATGATAAGAATGTCAGTCAGACGCTACTGGATTTGCAATTTAGCCATTCTCAGAAAGAGGGCTTTAAGGTAGCCACTAAGATTCTGAGTGAAATGAGCCGTTCGGGGATCTATCTACATAAGAAAGACCCAGTTAATGCGAGTCTTGCGGTATTAAAATCACCAGACATCCCTTCTGTACTGGTTGAGACAGGATTTATTTCTAACCCAACAGAAGAAAAACTCCTCTTTCAACGCAGTCATCAGGATAAGTTAGCTCAAGCTTTAGCGAAGGCGATAGTCCAGTATTTTGAAGCCAATCCGCCGGAAGGCACTCTGTTTGCAAACCGTGGGAAAGCGATCAAGCATAAAGTGTCTCGTGGTGAGTCATTGTCTGTTATCGCCAACAAGTATGGCACCTCAACTCAGGCGATCATGCAGGCGAATAAGCTCAAGAGCAGTAGCTTAGCGATTGGACAAATCCTGACGATTCCTGGAGCTAGTACATCGATTACCGTACCAGAGATTAAGAATCCTATTGAGACTAAAACACTGACACACGTTGTTCAGCGTGGTGAGTATCTAGGTAAAATTGCCACCAAATACAAGGTGTCGGTTGATGCGATTAAGCGAGAGAATAGTCTCAAATCAGACACGCTTAAGTTGGGTCAAAAACTCAAGATCACAGTGAGCTTGAAAGATCAGCCACTGCGTAAGCACACGGTTAAACGTGGTGAGTTCCTTGGTAAGATTGCCAGCAATTATGGTGTGAGTGTTGCCAGTCTTCGCGAAGCGAACAACTTACGCTCTGATCAACTCGCGGTGGGTCAGGTACTCATTATCCCACGCAACTAAAGATTAAGTAGCCAATATGACGATTAGAATTCTTCCAGCTCGTTTAGCGAACCAGATAGCAGCTGGTGAGGTGGTAGAAAGACCAGCTTCCGTGGTCAAGGAACTGGTTGAAAATAGCTTAGATTCAGGCGCTACACGCATCGATATCGATATCGAAAAAGGCGGAGCTAAGCTGATTCGTGTTCGTGATAATGGTAAAGGAATCGTCAAAGAGGAACTCGGTCTTGCTTTAAGTCGACATGCGACTTCCAAGATCCATACCCTTGACGATCTTGAAGCGATCATCAGTCTAGGGTTTCGCGGTGAGGCTTTGGCTAGTATCAGCTCTGTCGCACGTCTAACTCTGACCTCTCGTCCAGCCACTCAGGAGCAAGCTTGGGCTGCATACAGTGAGGGGCGAGATATGCAAGTGAAGCTTCAGCCTGCAGCTCATCCGATTGGTACCTCGGTTGAAGTGCTGGATCTTTTCTTCAATACTCCGGCTAGACGTAAATTCCTTCGTACTGAAAAAACCGAATTTACGCATATTGATGAGTTACTTAAACGCATAGCGTTAAGTCGATTCGACGTTACGATCAACCTCAGACATAACGGTAAACTGGTCAAACAGTACCGAGCTGCGAAGACAGAAGCTCAGGCAGATAAGCGCATAGCGGCGGTTTGTGGCAATAGTTTTGTACGCAATATGCTTAAGATAGAGCTTGAGCATCAAGGACTGAAACTGCATGGTTGGATAACCACCCCTGAAGGTGCAAGGCAGCAAAGCGATCTACAGTATTGCTATGTAAATGGACGGATGATGAGAGACAAGTTGATCAATCATGCTATCCGTCAGAGTTATGAAACCAGCCTGCGACCAGATCAATTTGCAACTTACGTTCTGTTTATTGAACTCGATCCGCATCAAGTTGATGTCAATGTGCACCCAGCAAAGCATGAAGTACGTTTTCATCAAGCTCGTTTAGTGCACGATTTTATCTATCAGGCTCTAAGTGATGCGCTGGCACAAAGTGCGTACATCGACAAGCCTCAGCATACAGCGTCCGCATTTCATTCTGAATCTGAACAAGCTCCTGCATCGCTAAGTGAATTGTCGGAGGCTACAGGGGTATCGCAACAAGAGTATCAGGCGATTGAAGCTATTCCTTCGTATCCTGGCAAGGCGGACTATCAAAGCCACCGAGATTCGTTACGTGAATCGCCACCCCGCAATGAGTGGCATGAGTCCAGAGCGGAGCCAAAACCTCGAGTTACCGAGCGATACAGTGAGCCCGCGCCTAGCAGGCAAGAAGTGAAGGCGTATCAAGAGTTATTGAAGACTCCAGAGTTCCACTCAGCACATACGCAGAATCAAACGTCAATTCAGAATCATACTGAACCAATGAGTGGTGATACGGTCGAAACACTGGGCAAAGCGATCTCTATTGCGCAAGGTCGTTATCTGGTCATGGGAGGTAAGTCTGGAACTTGCTTGGTGAACTTAGCAAAAGCGGAATGGCTTCGTATTAATGGTCAATTGTCGACGCTCCATGGTGCGTTGAAAAGCCAACCTTTACTCGTTCCACTGTCGCTAAAGTTGGATCCAGAGCTTTTGCAGGTGGCAGAGCGTTTGGACTCGGTACTTAAAAAGTTTGGAATTGAGCTTAAGACACGCAGCAATAAAGCGCTAATGGTGATGGGAGTACCTCAACCATTAAGGCAACAAAACTTACAACAACTGGTTCCAGATCTGCTATCTTACGCCGCTTCGTATGTCGCGACATCGGATTCACTCAGCGACCCTCAGATCGCAAGTTGGTTAAGTGATCGCATTACTCAAGTGAAAAGCGACTACACTTTGTCGGAAGCCATTCAGATCATCGCTGATCTCGAACAGCTATGGCAAGATCGGCTTCCATTGGGTGACAAGACGTTTGTTAGACCCGTTGATTTTTCTGCAACGATTGCAGCATTTTAGATATGAATAATAGTGAATTACCGTTGGCTCTGTTTTTGATGGGGCCAACCGCATCAGGCAAGACTGATCTCGCAATACGTTTGCGAAAAAAATTTCCAGTAGAGATCATTTCTGTTGATTCAGCTTTGATCTATAAAGGTATGGATATTGGCACGGCAAAACCGGATGCCAATGAACAGCAGCAAGCACCACATCGTTTGATTGATATTTTAGATCCAAGTGAATCGTATTCAGCGGCGGATTTTCGCCGAGATGCATTAAACGAAATGAACGATATTGTAGAACAAGGCAAGATCCCACTCTTAGTGGGCGGCACTATGTTGTACTACAAAGCGTTGTTGGAAGGTTTATCGCCTCTGCCTGCTGCCAATCCTGAAATCCGTCAGCAGATTGAGCAAGAAGCATTGGCTCAAGGTTGGGATAAGCTTCACTCTCAACTGAGAGAGATTGATCCTGTCTCAGCTGAGCGAATCCACCCGAATGATCCACAAAGGTTATCAAGGGCATTGGAAGTTTATCGAATTTCAGGTAAAACTCTAACTGAGCTGACTCAAACCAAAGGTGATAGCCTGCCGTTTAGAGTTAAACAGTTTGCAATAGCTCCCAAGGAAAGGGCTGAACTCCATCGTCGGATAGAGCTTCGCTATGAAAAAATGATTGAAGCAGGGTTTGAAGAAGAGATGAGAGCTTTATATGCTCGCCAAGATCTTCATCCTGATCTTCCGTCAATTCGTTGCGTTGGTTACAGACAGATGTGGGACTATTTGGATGGGAATTGCACGTTAGATGACGCCATCTTTAAGGGCGTATGTGCAACCCGCCAGTTGGCCAAGCGACAGATTACCTGGTTACGCAGCTGGGATAATTTAACTTGGTTAGATAGTGAAAACATTGAACAAGCACTAGAAACTGTTTCAAATGCAATAGCATCTGAAGGTTTTAGCTGTGTATAATGTGATCGCTTTTGCGTGAATTTACCCTGTAAAGGATCTGTTACTTGAAATTTCGGTCTAAAGCCGTCATAACAGGTAGCGACAGGGTGTTATTTTATTCGTTTAGCTCAGAGCAAAGGTCGCATATTTTAATGCAGCGCACCACTAGCTAAATAACTAAAACAAAATTACAAAATAAGGAAAATAAAAATGGCTAAGGGGCAATCTCTACAAGACCCATTCTTAAATGCATTACGTCGTGAACGTATTCCTGTATCAATCTACCTTGTAAACGGAATTAAACTGCAAGGTCAGATCGAATCATTTGATCAATTTGTTATCTTGCTGAAAAACACAGTTAACCAAATGGTGTACAAGCACGCAATTTCTACGGTAGTTCCTGCTCGTCCAGTGAGCCACCATAGTGGTGAGCCGCGCCCACAAGGTGATCGTCAGCAAGACAAATCAGAAGATTAATTTTCTGAATTACCCAATTAGTTTTTAAGGAGTTGATTGCTTGTTTGACCGTTATGAAGCCGGTGAGCGAGCCGTACTTGTTCATGTCAACTTCACGCAAGAGGGGGAGTGGGAAGATCTCAGTGAGTTTGAGATGCTGGTCTCTTCAGCTGGCGTATCTGCGTTACAAGTTGTAACAGGCAGTCGTCAGTCACCACACCCTAAATACTATGTCGGAGAGGGTAAGGCTCAGGAGATTGCACAAGCGGTGCAGCTTTCTGATGCTGATATTGTGATTTTTAATCACGCCCTCTCTCCTGCCCAAGAACGTAACCTAGAAGCGTTGTGTAAATGTCGAGTTTTGGATCGCACTGGTTTGATCCTAGATATTTTTGCTCAACGTGCCCGCACCCACGAAGGTAAGCTTCAAGTTGAACTTGCACAGCTACGCCATATCTCTACTCGATTGATTCGTGGTTGGACACACCTTGAAAGACAAAAAGGTGGTATTGGTTTACGTGGACCAGGTGAAACTCAGTTAGAAACTGACCGACGTTTATTGCGTGTTCGTATTAAGACCATACTTCGCCGTTTAGAAAAAGTGGCGAAGCAACGTGAGCAAGGTCGCCGAGCTAGAAATCGAGCGGAAATCCCGACTGTCTCTTTGGTGGGGTATACCAACGCAGGTAAATCTACTTTATTTAACCGAATTACCTCAGCGGGTGTTTACGCGGCAGATCAGTTATTTGCCACACTTGACCCCACGTTACGTAAAATTGAGTTAAATGATGTTGGTCCAGCGATTTTGGCGGATACCGTAGGTTTTATTCGTCATCTTCCGCATGATCTTGTTGCTGCCTTTAAAGCAACACTGCAAGAAACTCAAGAAGCTGACATTTTGTTACATGTTGTTGATGCCAGCGATGACCGTTTTCGTGAGAATATTCAAGCTGTTCATATAGTGTTAGAAGAAATTGATGCCCATGAGGTGCCATCTCTTCTGGTGATGAACAAAATTGATAATCTTGAAGACCAGAAACCAAGAATCGAACGTGATGAAGAGGGTGTACCTCGCGCCGTTTGGGTTTCGGCAATGGAAGGCATAGGTATTGAACTGCTGTTTGAGGCGTTGAAAGAGCGTCTTGCTAGCCAGATGGTTCAATATCAATTGCGAATTCCGCCACAACACCAAGGGCGAATTCGTAGTACATTCTTCCAAATGAAATGTATTCAACGAGAAGAATATGATCAGGATGGTGACTTGTTGATTGATGTTCGCATGCAACAGGTGGATTGGTCTAGACTTGAAAAAAGAGAAGGGGCAGTTTTACGTGACTTTATAGTTACTTAAATGACTGCTACAGTATAACGTCATATCTAATGATGGAGCTTTCTAATGGCGTGGAATGAGCCTGGTAATAATAACGGCAACAATGGCCGCGATAATGACCCTTGGGGGAATAATAATCGTGGTAACAAAGGTGGCCGTGATCAAGGACCGCCAGACTTAGACGAAGTATTTAATAAACTGAGTCAGAAACTGGGTGGAAAGTTTGGTGGTAAAGGTGGTAAAGGTTCGTCTATCGGCGGTGGCGGCGGTGCACTAGGTTTTGGTGTCATTGCTATCATTGCGATAGCAATTTGGTTCTTTGCTGGCTTTTACACCATTGGTGAAGCTGAGCGTGGTGTTGTGCTACGTCTAGGTAAGTATGACCGTGTGGTCGATCCAGGCTTGAACTGGCGCCCTCGCTTTATTGATGAGTATGAAGCGGTCAACGTACAGGCAATTCGTTCATTACGTTCATCTGGTCTAATGCTGACCAAAGATGAAAACGTTGTGACGGTTGCAATGGACGTTCAGTACCGTGTAGCTGACCCATACAAGTATCTATACCGCGTGACAAACGCAGATGATAGCTTACGCCAAGCTACAGATTCTGCTCTACGTGCGGTTGTTGGTGACGCATTGATGGATAGTATCCTGACAAGTGGTCGTCAGCAGATTCGTCAAAGCACACAGGAAACGTTGAATTCGATTATCGATAGCTACGATATGGGTGTGGTTCTAGTTGACGTCAACTTCCAGTCAGCTCGTCCGCCAGAGCAAGTAAAAGACGCTTTTGATGATGCAATTGCGGCTCGAGAAGATGAAGAGCGTTTTGAACGTGAAGCTGAAGCTTACCGCAACGACATCTTGCCGAAAGCGACGGGTCGTGCAGAACGTCTGAAGAAAGAGGCACTTGGTTACTCTGAGCGTGTAGTTAACGAAGCGCTAGGTCAGGTTGCTCAGTTTGAGAAACTGCTACCGGAATACCAAGCAGCACCAGAAGTTACTCGTAACCGTCTGTATCTAGATACAATGGAAGAAGTTTACAGCAGTACTTCTAAGGTTCTGATTGATTCTGAATCAAGCGGTAACTTACTGTACTTGCCGATCGATAAGTTAGCAGGTGAAGCTCAAACTCAAACCAACCGTAAGGTGAAGGAAACTTCAGCTTATGACCAGATTGAGCTTGAATCTCAGCAATCCGATAGCACTTCAGACTCTCAATCTCGTTCAACTGGTTCACGTCAAGGGAGATATTAAGAATGCGTAAGTTAATGATCCCTGTATTAGTTGTAACAATTGCTCTACTGCTGATGTCAGTATTTGTGATTCAAGAGGGTGAACGTGGTTTGGTTATTCGATTTGGTCGTGTTTTAGATGACAACGGCGTATCGAAAATTTACGAGCCTGGCCTCCATTTTAAGATGCCACTGTTTGACCGTGTTAAAACGTTAGACGCTCGTATCCAAACAATGGATGGTCGTTCAGATCGCTTCGTAACGTCAGAGAAAAAAGACGTTATCATCGATACCTACGTGAAGTGGCGTATTGAAGATTTCGGTCGTTTCTATCTAACAACGGGTGGCGGTAACGTATTGACTGCTGAAGCACTTTTAGAGCGTAAAGTAACAGACGTACTTCGTTCTGAGATTGGTGCTCGCGAAATCAAGCAAATTGTATCGGGTCCACGTAATAACGACGTGTTACCAGACAGTGCTGATAGCGAAGAAGTGACGACTGAAGCTGCAAAAGAAGCGTTAGAGATTGATGGTGAGCGCGACAAGATCATGGCCAATGTACTGGAAGGTACTCGTGATAGTGCACTGACTGACCTTGGTGTTGAGATTGTTGATTTCCGTATGAAGAAAATCAACCTACCTGACAACATCAGTGATTCAATCTACAAACGTATGCGTGCAGAACGTGAGTCGGTTGCTCGTAAGCACCGTTCTCAAGGTCGTGAGCGTGCGGAGGTTATCCGCGCTCAGGCTGAGCTAGAAGTCGCAACCGTTCTTGCTGAAGCCGATAAAACAGCGCGTGTTACACGCGGTGAAGCCGATGCGAAAGCCGCGAAAATTTACTCTAGTGCGTACAATAAAGATCCTGAGTTCTACAGCTTCTTACGCTCACTGAAGGCTTATGAGAAATCGTTCAGTGAGAAGAGTGATATTCTGGTATTGGATCCTAAGAGTGAATTCTTCCAATACATGAATAATGCTGCTGGCGCACCGTCAAAGTAAGATTCATTAAGTAACAAAAAGGCTCCGATATACGGAGCCTTTATTTTTTCATGAGGACAATGATGTCGAATGCACTCTGGTTAGCTTTTGGTTTAGTCTTGATTGTCGAAGGCTTAGGCCCGTTATTCGCACCAAAAGGATGGCGAAACATGGTCGCTCAATTGAGTGAACAACCCGATCATCAATTGCGTAGAATTGGGGGCTGTTTAGTGGTTGCTGGAGCCGTGATCGCCTACGTCTTTTCTCAATAATGAGGTGGTGGCGTCTCTTGTGAAGGATCGGCAAGATTTGAAGAATCGATATTCTTCACTTTTCCTACCACATACTTCATTTGATCTTGCATCTTGGTTATCAGCAATTGTTGCTGACTCAAGGCATCGTTAAGTTCTTCGATCGTTTGTTCTTGAAACGCCAACTGACACTCTAAGTCGTTGACGCGGCTTTCTAGCTGTTCAACTCGCTGCTCTGTCATCACTAATAATCCACATTCCAAGCTTGGGCAATACCAGCCGAGGTTCCCGAAATAACACGGTTCTGGCTGTCAAAGGCTGCATCATACACCACTGCGCGGGGAGGGCGAGTATCTTTTAGTGGTTCCGCCTCAAATCCATCGACCCGTTTGCCACTTTGTGTACTCCATATCATGATTCTACTCGAAGGCGTTCCGGTCACAAGATACTGACCATCATCGGAAAATCGAGCAGAAGAAAAGATAAGTTGTCGGGAGAAGCTACTTAGAGAAGAGAGCGCCTTTCCTGTGCTGAGATCCCATACAATCGCCTGATTGCCGCCATCAGAAGTAAATGCATAATGACCATCTCTATGCAAAGCAACACGGTTGATTCGCTGTTCATGCTCAAATGTTTTGAGTATTTGTCCAGTCTGGGTATCCCAAAGGTAGGCTTTGTAATCATTTCCCCCAGACAATGCGAAACGTCCATTTGGCGACAAAGCGACCGAATTGACTTTTTCATTATGAGCAAGGAACTCTAATCGCCGTCCGGTGACTAAGTTGACGTAGATGGCTTTGCCATTTGAAAGACCAAGCAGCACTTGATCACCATTGCTGGCGATGTCGATATCCCTAATGAGTCCATCTGAGATAGACCATAAGCCTTGCGCTTGAGTCCATGCTAAGTCCCAAACTGCAAAGTTAATTTGTGTTGCGGTAACGGCAAAGCGGCCGTTGTCTGATATTCTGATTCGAGAAACGGTACTTGATTGAGGGTCTTGTGGACCTAATGAGGCAAGCTGTTGACTTTCGCTAAGATCCCAAAGCACCAGTTGATGCTCCTTGGAATAGAGCAATGCAAAGCGTGCGTCTCGACTTAGCGCAAAACTGGTTGTTCCTTTAGGCTCAATTGTCCATCGTTGAGCGTCTTGGCTGGAGAAAAAGCAGCCATTTAACGCTGAAATGACAATGGTGATGAGTAGTGAGTTAAAAATAATACGCATTTGGTACCATTCTTCACCTAGTGTAGGTTTAAATACGACATATATTGGTTATATTGGTACAACATGTTCGTGCACACCAGTGGAAATTCCATATTTGTGCGCAAAGACAAATGGTTAGCCATTATTGGAGAAATTAATGAAATCAATTTTTAAAGTGTCACTGCTTGCCGCAACGGTTGCGTTAGCTGCTGGCTGTCAGAAAGAAGAAGAACCAAAAACAGAAGCAGCACCAGCGGTTGAGCAAGTGCAAGCTGAGACGGGCAAACTTGTTCACTTCAAAACAGAAGATGACAAAGCTGCTTACGCTATCGGCGTTTCTTTTGCTAACTACTTGAGCACGAGCCTAGACAAGCCAAGCGAAATCGGCATTACGCTGAATAAGGAGCTTGTGCTTAAAGGTATTGAGCACGTATTTGCTGGTAACCCTGAGCTAAATGAAGAAGAAACACGTGCAGCGTTAGAAGCTTTAGATAAGCGTGTTGCTGAAACAATGCAAAAGCAAGCGGCAGAAAAAGCAGCGGCAGCTAAGCAAGATGGTGACGCATTCCGTGCAGAGTTTGAAAAGCAAGACGGTGTAGTGAAGACTGAATCGGGTCTGCTATACCAAGTGTTGACTGCTGCAGAAGGCGAGAAACCGGCTGATACAGATACCGTTCAGGTTCATTACAAGGGTACCCTTATCGATGGAACTCAGTTCGACAGTTCTTATGATCGTGGCGAACCTGCAACTTTCCCACTTAACCGCGTCATTCCTGGTTGGACTGAAGGTGTTCAGTTGATGTCTGTCGGCTCTAAATTTAAGTTCGTTATTCCGCCAGAATTAGCTTACGGTGAGCAAGACACGCCGACGATTCCTGCAAACTCGACGCTAGTATTTGAAGTTGAGCTACTCAAAGTAGATAACGGCGAAGATGCGGCTCAATAGTCATTGAGTGCATGTCAATCGAAAGGTCTGACTTATGTCAGACCTTTCTTTTTTTTAACGTTTTGATAAACAGAGATGGTAATTTTTTTGTTCTAAATCACTAGATAGCCGCTTAGCTAGAGGCTCTCATCAAAATTTCTGATAAACTTACATCAATTTGTTGATTTATCGCTCTAAGGCTTAAAAAAGTGACAACTACAGAAACAGTAAACACGGATATGTTGCTCGAAATGGAATCTGTGAATGTGATGCCATTTAGTGAGCACGATAAGATCATTCTCAGATCATACGAAGCTGTTGTTGATGGAATTGCGAGCCTGATTGGCCCGTTTTGTGAAATTGTTCTTCACTCACTTGAAGATTTAAATACATCCGCGATCAAGATTGCCAACGGTGAAAACACTGGTCGTCAAGTGGGTTCACCGATTACAGACTTAGCGCTTAAAATGCTTCGAGATATAGAAGGTTCTGAGCGCAACTTCTCTCGTTCTTACTTCACACGAGCTAAGGGTGGAGTATTGATGAAGTCAATCACAGTGGCTATTCGCAATGGTGAGAATCGAGTAATTGGTCTTTTGTGTGTCAACGTTAACCTTGACGCGCCTTTCTCTCAGGTTCTTCAATCATTCATGCCAACGGAAGAAGCGAAACAAGCTGCGTCATCTGTGAACTTTGCTAGTGATGTTGAAGAGCTGGTCGACCAAACTGTTGAGCGTACTATTGAAGAAATCAATGCGGATAAGTCGGTTTCGAACAACACCAAAAATCGTCAGATAGTGATGGAACTATACGACAAAGGTATTTTTGACATTAAAGATGCAATCAACCGAGTTGCTGATCGTCTCAATATATCTAAGCATACGGTTTACCTATACATTCGTCAGCGTAAGACTGAGGATGAAGAAAGGTGAACCGCTTGACTTATACGCTGGTGGTTAATGGTTCCGTCTACGGTAGCCAATCAGCGCGTAGTGCTTATCAATTTGCTCAAGCCGTTATCGAACAGGGACATACTCTGGTTAGCGTATTCTTCTATCAAGATGGCGTAAATAACGGCAGTGCGTTAACCGTGCCTGCCAATGATGAGTTTGACTTAGTCAAAGCATGGCAGAGTCTAGCGAATCAGCATAGCGTGCGCCTCGAAACCTGCGTTGCGGCTGCGTTACGGCGTGGAGTAGTGAGTCAGGATGAAGCGAATCAGCATGGCTTATCTCAAAGTAACTTAGCGCAAGGTTTCCAGCAGGCAGGGTTAGGTAGCTTGGCAGAAGCCATGTTAGTTCAAGATAGAGTAGTGCAGTTTTGAGTCAGTTAACTTATTTATTTCGTAGTGCGCCTCACGGTAGCTCCGCTGGTCGCGAAGGCGTTGATGCGTTACTTGCTGCGTCAGCGTATTGCGAAGACATCAGTGTTATTTTCAGTGGTGATGGGGTTTATCAGCTACTTCAAGGACAGCAGACGAGCGATATTCTTAGCAAGGACTACGCACCTATGCTAAAGCTGTTTGACCTCTACGACATAGAGCAAGTTTATGTGTGTGAGTCGTCATTGGCCGAGCGTGGATTGCTTCAAGCAGCTCTCGTCTTGGATGCTCAAAAGCTATCGCAAAGTGAGCTCGCTGCCCAGCTTCACCAAGCCGGTAAGATCCTGACATTTTAGGTAGTGGTATTACATGCTCCATATCGTTAAAACCATTCAGGCAATTGAAGAGGCAGTAAAGGTCTATACCCAAGGTGACCAGCTACTGCTAATCGAAGATGCCGTATACAGTGCCAATCCACAGCACAAAACCTATCCTCTTATTCAAGGGTTGAATATCGCTGTATTAAAAGCGGACGTTGATGCGCGTGGAATCACCAACCGTATCAGCCCATCGGTACTCTTGGTTGACTATAGCGGGTTCGTCAATTTGACCGTTGAGTCCACTAATTCGATAACTTGGCAATAACCAAATCATTCTCAGTCAAAAGTGTCGCTGTGCTTTTACACATCGTAGGTAGAAGTTGAGCAAAAAAGATCCGTATATTTCTTGACACACCTCTCACTGCTGAATAGAATTTTGCGTCCCTAACTACCACTAGTGGTTAGGGATAGATTTTTCACAAAGCTTACTTTCAAGTAAATCAGGAGCTAGTTAATGGCAACTATTAACCAGTTGGTACGTAAGCCTCGTGCAAAGCAAGTTGTTAAAAGCAACGTGCCTGCACTAGAAGCGTGCCCACAAAAACGTGGTGTATGTACTCGTGTTTACACTACTACACCTAAAAAACCTAACTCAGCACTTCGTAAAGTTTGTCGTGTACGTCTGACAAATGGTTTCGAAGTAACTTCGTACATCGGCGGTGAAGGCCACAACCTTCAAGAGCACTCAGTTGTTCTAATCCGTGGTGGTCGTGTTAAAGACCTTCCAGGTGTGCGTTACCACACTGTTCGCGGCGCACTAGACTGTGCTGGCGTAAATGACCGTAAACAAGGTCGTTCTAAGTACGGTGTGAAGCGTCCTAAGTCTTAATGGAATCCGTTAAGTAAGGCCAAACACTAAATTATTTTTAATTTTTTGAAAAAACTGAAAAGTTTTGGATAAAACCTGAAGAAGACAACGGAGAAAATCCATGCCACGTCGTCGCGTCATTGGTCAGCGTAAGATCCTTCCAGATCCAAAGTTCAAATCTGAACTGCTGGCAAAATTCGTTAACATCCTAATGGTTGACGGTAAAAAATCTACTGCAGAGAAAATTGTTTACACTGCACTAGACACTATGGCTGAGAAATCTGGTAAAGATCACTTAGCTGTATTTGAAGAAGCTCTTGAAAATGTTCGCCCAGCGGTAGAAGTTAAATCTCGCCGTGTAGGTGGTTCAACTTACCAAGTACCTGTAGAAGTACGTCCGGTTCGCCGTAACGCACTTGCTATGCGTTGGTTGGTTGAAGCTGCGCGTAAGCGTGGTGAAAAATCTATGGCTCAACGCCTAGCTGCTGAAATGCTAGACGCGTCTGAGAACAAAGGTACTGCGGTTAAGAAACGTGAAGACGTTCACCGCATGGCTGACGCAAACAAAGCGTTCGCACATTACCGTTGGTAATACCTTTCAGCGCCGCGGGACTCCCCGCGGCTCTACTCTAGTTCCTATGCGCAAGCTTAGGAACTATTGCTATATCTAGGGCAAGCAAAAAGCACCAAAAACAGGCTAAATTAACTAGAGATAGCAATAGTCCCTAATTCAAGAGGATTCAATCGTGGCTCGTAAAACACCTATCGAGCGCTACCGTAATATTGGTATCGTCGCTCACGTAGACGCAGGTAAAACAACCACAAGTGAACGTATTCTGTTCTACACAGGTCTTTCTCATAAAATCGGTGAAGTGCACGATGGCGCTGCTACCATGGACTGGATGGAGCAGGAGCAAGAGCGTGGTATCACAATTACCTCAGCTGCGACTACAACTTTCTGGCGTGGTATGGAAGCGCAATTCCAAGACCACCGCATCAACATTATCGATACTCCTGGACACGTAGATTTCACTATCGAAGTAGAGCGTTCATTACGCGTACTTGATGGTGCTGTTGTTGTGTTCTGTGGTTCATCTGGTGTTGAACCTCAATCTGAAACTGTATGGCGTCAAGCTGACAAGTACCACGTTCCACGTATGGTATTTGTTAACAAGATGGACCGTGCAGGTGCTGACTTCTTACGTGTTATTGATCAAATCAAAAACCGTCTTGGTGCGAACCCTGTTCCAATCCAGCTTAACGTTGGTTCGGAAGAGAACTTTACAGGTGTTATCGACCTGATCAAGATGAAGATGATCAACTGGAACGAAGAAGATCAAGGTACAACCTTCACTTACGAAGAGATCCCAGCAGACATGCAAGAAATGGCAGAAGAGTGGCGCAACAACCTTGTTGAGTCGGCTGCTGAAGCGTCTGAAGAGCTGATGGATAAGTACCTTGAAGAAGGCGAACTGACTGAAGCTGAAATCAAGCAAGCTCTACGTACTCGTACACTGAACAACGAAATCGTTCTTGCCACTTGTGGTAGTGCGTTCAAAAACAAAGGTGTTCAAGCAGTACTAGACGCGGTTGTTGAGTACTTACCTTCTCCGGTAGATGTTCCAGCAATCAAAGGTGTTGACGAAAACGACAATGAAGTTGAGCGTCATGCAGACGACAACGAACCGTTTGCAGCACTGGCATTTAAAATTGCGACAGACCCATTTGTTGGTACGCTAACCTTTATGCGTGTTTACTCTGGTGTCGTGAACTCGGGTGATGCAGTTTACAACTCTGTTAAGCAGAAGAAAGAACGTTTTGGTCGTATTGTACAGATGCACTCAAACAAGCGTGACGAAATTAAAGAAGTTCGCGCGGGTGACATTGCTGCCGCGATCGGTCTTAAAGACGTTACAACAGGTGATACGCTGTGTGATATTAACCACAAGGTTATTCTAGAGCGTATGGAGTTCCCTGAGCCAGTTATTCAGATTGCTGTAGAGCCACGCTCTGTAGCAGATCAAGAAAAAATGGGTATTGCTCTAGGTAAACTAGCAGCAGAAGACCCGTCATTCCGCGTCGAAACGGATGACGAAACAGGTCAAACTTTGATTTCTGGTATGGGTGAGCTTCACTTAGATATCATCGTTGACCGTATGAAACGTGAATTCAGCGTTGACTGTAATGTAGGTAAACCTCAGGTTGCTTACCGTGAGACTATCCGTGGTAGTGCGGAAGTTGAAGGTAAATTTGTACGTCAATCTGGTGGTCGTGGTCAGTACGGTCACGTATGGATCAAACTGGAGCCATCTGAACCTGGCGAAGGTTTTGTCTTTGTTGACGAAATTGTGGGTGGTGTTGTTCCTAAGGAATACATCAGCTCGGTATCGAAAGGTATCGAAGAGCAAATGAACAGTGGTGTTCTAGCGGGTTACCCAGTGCTAGATATTAAAGCAACACTATTCGATGGTTCTTACCACGATGTTGACTCTAACGAGATGGCGTTTAAGATCGCCGGCTCGATGGCATTCAAGAAAGGTGCACTAGAAGCGCAACCAGTTCTTCTTGAGCCAATGATGAATGTTGAAGTAACCACTCCAGAAGACTGGATGGGCGATGTTGTAGGTGATCTTAACCGTCGCCGTGGCATGATCGCAGGTATGGACGAGGGCGTGGCGGGTATTAAGATCATCCGTGCTCAAGTGCCTCTATCTGAGATGTTTGGCTACGCAACAGACCTACGCTCTGCAACTCAAGGCCGTGCGTCTTACTCTATGGAGTTTTACGAGTACGCTGAAGTACCGAAAAACTTTGCAGAGAAAATCATTGCAGACCGTGGTTACTAATAAATCGTCTTGAACTGAAAAAAAAGTCCAGCTTTTTTTGAAGATCAATGCGTCCAAATATTGCGCTGACTGGCGTTGGCGCATAAAATAGCAATTTCTGGCGCGTCTCGATCAATTCGGATCGTGGCGAATCATAACTAGGAAGGAACACGATCGTGTCTAAAGAAAAATTTGAACGTACTAAACCGCACGTTAACGTTGGTACTATCGGTCACGTTGACCACGGTAAAACAACTCTAACTGCTGCTATCTGTACTACTCTAGCTAAAGTGTACGGCGGTGAAGCGAAAGACTTCGCATCTATCGATAACGCTCCAGAAGAGCGTGAGCGCGGTATCAC
>NZ_JBNJOH010000064.1:0-19181 GCF_050113735.1 Vibrio sp. TRT 2004
TCGCTTCTCGCTTCTCGCTTCTCGCTTCTCGCTTCTCGCTTCTCGCTTCTCGCTTCTCGCTTCTCGCTTCTCGCTACAACATATCTACCGCTTTCGCTACAGCTGCAACGAGTCTCTCGACATCTTCAACTGTGTTGTAGGCGGCAAAAGAAGCGCGAATGGTGCCTTTAACTCCGAGGGCATCCATAAGCGGATGAGCACAGTGATTACCTGCTCTTACCGCGATAGCTTGCTGATCGAGTAGAGTGGCAACGTCTTGATGGTGGACTCCCTCGATAATAAACGAGATCACCGATGAATGGTCTTGGTAGCCGAGGATACGGACATCATCAAGTTGTTGTAACCCTGATTTAGCCAGAGTCACTAAGTGATGAATATGCCCCTCAAGTTTTTGATGATCTAATCCTTGATACCAATCGATGGCGGTGGACAGTGCGATCGCACCTGCTACATTAGGCGTGCCAGCTTCAAATTTACCTGGTAGTTCGCTAAATGTCGTACCTTCAAAAGAGACACGTTCAACCATTTTTCCGCCACCATGCCAAGGTGGCATCGCCTCTAACAGAGCCTGCTTTCCAAATAGCACTCCGATCCCTGCTGGTGCATAGAGCTTATGACCAGAGAAAACGTAAAAGTCGGCACCCAGTTTTGACACATCGACAGACTCATGGACAATTCCCTGAGCACCATCAACCACCACCACAGCTCCTGCTGTGTGAGAGCGCGTGATGATCTCTTCGATTGGTTGTCGAGTCCCTGTTACGTTGGTGATATGAGCCACAGCGACGATTTTGCTCTTAGCGCTTAGCAAAGAATCAAATGCGGAGAGATCCAGTTGACACTGTGCTGTCATGGGAATTTTAACGACTTTGGCGCCAGTCTGTTGTGCCACGATTTGCCAAGGTACTATGTTGGCGTGATGTTCCATCTCACCAACCAGTATTTCATCACCAGGCTTGAGTGTGCTTCGCGCATAAGTTTGAGCGATGAGATTGAGCGCTTCAGTTGCCCCACGAGTCCAGATTATCTCTTTACTGGAGTTCGCTCCGATAAAGCGGGCCACTGTTTCACGAGCACTCTCAAATTGGCTGGTGGCTTGAGCGGTCAAGCTGTGGCTGCCGCGGTGAACGTTGGCATTTTGCTGGCTGTAATAGTGAGAGATGGCGTCTATGACACATTGAGGTTTTTGTGTAGTCGCTGCACTATCTAGATAAACCAGCCTTTGTTGATTGATCTGCTGCTTCAGTGCAGGAAACTGCGCCGCGATTTGCTGGACATCAAACATTACTCTTCACCTAGATTGTGGTACTGCAAGGTAGGCATAGTGACCATTGGTTCTGCGACACTCCATGCGTGTGCTTTACCTGAGAGATTTATGATTACTTCCATCGCGAACTCAAGTGCGGTCCCCGGTCCTTGGCTGGTTAAAAGGTTATGATTGGTATCGTAAGTCACGCGCTTTACACGCCAGTTTTGAGCGGGGATGTGGCTTTCAAAACTAGGGTGGCAAGTCATCAGTGCGTCGGGATAAAGACCATGGTGAGCAAGGACTAAAGCGGGTGCAGCACAAATCGCAGCGACGAGCTTGCCTTCGTACATTTGTTGTCGAACGATTTCAACCAGCACCGTACTGTCACGGAATGTTTCTGCGCCTTGCACTCCGCCTGGCAGGATCACCGCATCAAATTCATCGTCAGCGATATCAACCAACTTGCAATCAGCGGTCAGCGTTACTCCTCGTGATGCTTTCATGGTTAACTGACCATCGAAATCTGCACTCGCAACAATGGTTTCATAGCCAGCCCTGACCATCGTATCGATGATGGTAACGGCTTCCATTTCTTCTGTGCCGGGTGCGATAGGGACGAGGACTTTCTTTGTCATTATTGATTCCAACTTTGTTCTATGTTTTTGATTTCGTCATAGAGAGTACGATTTACTGGTGTAGGGATACCATGACACTGTGCCCTTTCGAGCAAGTATCCTGTGATAAAGTCTATCTCGCTTTGGCGTTTATGAACAATATCCTGATTCATCGACGATAAGTTATTTGCCGTCGCTTGTATCACTTTGAGAACGTTGGCTGCAACTTCCTCTTTGGTGGTTTCTACCCCTTCTGCCGACATGACTTGGGCGACTTCTTCCACCACTGCATCTATGGTTAGTGCAAACTGCGGGTCAGCAAGTCTCCCATTTGGAACTTGATTTATCGCCGATAGGGGATTGATGGCACAGTTAATCGCCAATTTGTTCCACAATGCGCTAAGAATATTTGGATTCCATCTGACTTCCGGCAAGCTGTGTTGAAGCACTTCGGCGAGGAATTCGCAGCGTTTGCCTGCGATATTATATCCGCCTATTTGGGTATTGCCGTGGCCAGTATGGCGGACAGTGCCGTGACTATCTCGAAGCGCACCGTGAGTCGTTGTGGCGATAAGCAGTGGGTTATTTGGCAGCAAGGTCAATATTTTCTCTGCGGTTCCCATCCCGTTGTGCATGAGTACGATCATGGCCTCTCCGGCAATGTGTTGCGCCAAGGAGGCTAAACTCTTTGCTACTTGAGGTGCTTTAAGTGTCACCAGTATGAGATCAGCATTGCTTAGTGAGTCGATGACGTTGTTAGCAAAACGAACGGGAGAATTCTGTTCGAGTTGAATAGACAGCGTTGGGGTCGTTTGTCTGGACCAAACGGAGACCGAGTGTCCGGCGGTATGCAAATGAGACGTCCAAAGAGAGCCAATTGCGCCGGGGCCGAGAACTACAATATTCATCTGTTCGCAAGTTGGTGGGTTTGGCAAAAAGGATAAGGCTATACAGAGAGAAAGCAAATAAAAATGGCACCCTAAGGTGCCATTTATGATTCTTTTACTTATGAGTTCAATTAGAACTTGTAAGTAACTGCTAGGTAGTGACCTACACCTGACGATTCTGCTTTCTGACTTGAGTTCCAAGGAAGACCTTCGTTGTCTGCAAAACCGTAAACATCATTGTATAGTTTTAGACCGTAACCAACCGCAAAGCGGTCAGAGTGCCAGTAGATACCGTTAAACATACCACCACCAGTACTTGATGTAGCGTATTTTTTGTCTGTATCCATACCAAACTGGAAATCGATGTAACCTTGGTAAGAGATGAATGATCCGTTCTCAAAGAAGTAGAAAGGTTTAAACCAGTTAGTCGAGATTTGGTAACCGTTCCAGTCTTTCTTGTTTGAATCGTATGTACCGTATAGGTTCAAGCCTACTTTACCAAACCAAGGCAGTTCTACATCAGAACCTAGACCGATTTTTTGTGTGTTAACACCTGGGCTACCATCAATGCAACCAGTTGCATTGCAGTTGGTTGCGCCGCCGCCACCCCATTCCATGATAGAAGCTACGTAAAGCTCTTTTACAGGACCAAATGATAGGTCTTTGCCTGTTAGGCCATCTAAAGACATACGAGGTGCAAACTTCATAAAGATTTTTTCTGATTTCGCTTTATCGCTACCAGATTCAGAAGTCAGGTTGAAAACATCAACATAGCCGTAAAGGTCGAAGATGCCTGAACGGCCACCAAATTCCATCTCTAGGTAATCGTGAGTTGATTCAGATACACCTTTTTCATTGAATGCACCCATTAGGTTGAACTGCATCCATTTGTAGTCGTTTTTGTGAATGTCGCCGTCTGAATAGTCAGCAGCCATTGCAGGTGCAGACATGGCTGCTACAACACCTAGAGCTAAAAGTGATTTACGCATAGTGGGAACTCTCTATGTTTGTTAATTTCAATATTCGTTCGATATTTACTTAGTTGCACAATCTTAGCTGTGCTTTATGGATGTGAATAATATCGATAAAAATCTCAAAAACCATGTGCAACCGATGTAAAAAAACATAAAACAGGTGATCTACATCTCATTGGCAAGCAAAAAATAACGTTCCAATGGAACTTTCATCCCGTTGCACAAAAAGTGAAACAGGTATCGATTACGCAAGCGTTTACTCTAAATTTAATGTCTATCAACTATTCAACACATTCGGTTAATGATCGCTTTTGCGACCTGTAACGTAACTGTTAATAAAATGGTTGGGAGTGATTTTATATGGCCGAAGTAATGCTTTTCCCTCTAAGTTCAATAGTTCTCCCTGAGGGAAAAATGCGACTAAGAATTTTTGAGTCGAGATATAAACGTTTAGTCTCTCAAGCGATGCGTGCGGATGGCACTTTTGGCATCTGTATGTTTGAAAAGGCGAAAGAGTCTGGTGAAAATGAGCTATCTAAGATTGGGACGCTGGCACAAATCGTCGATTTTGAAGTGCTAGACGCGGGTCTGTTAGGAATCACAGTGACAGGATTAGAAAGATTCGAGATAGATCAGGTGCGTGTTGAATATGATGGTCTTCGCTATGCGAAAGTGACTAAGCTACCCAACTGGCAAGTTGAACAGCTTAGTATCGAGACGGAGTCTGTCGCTCAGCATCTCGCGCAGGTTTATGAGCGTTTCCCCGAAGTGAGCAACTTGTATGACCAAAAGTTTCTGGATGATGCAAGCTGGGTTAGTCAAAGATGGCTTGAGATATTGCCGCTGTCCAAAGGCCAGTTTGATCATCTTGCTGCTGCGCGTGATTGCCGTGAGGCGATACAGTTTTTAAATAAAGCGCTCTTTAGCCAATAGCTCAATGATCTTTCCATGAATTGAAGCGTATATACTGTCTAAGGGCACCGTTTAAGGATATCGAAATGGCCAATTCAGATAGCCAAGCTTTCACCAAAGCAGATTGGGCTGAGTGTATGGAAAAAGTGAAACAGCAGGACAAACATGCGTTTGCATTGGTTTTTAGTCATTTTTCTCCACGTCTCAAGCAATTTGCATTTAGGCATATGGGCAATGAGCAGATTGCCGTAGAAGTCGTTCAAGAAGCGATGACAACCGTATGGCAAAAAAGCGCGTTATTTGATAGCAGTAAGAGTTCGCTTTCTACATGGATTTTTACGATAGCGCGTAACCTTTGTTTTGACATTTTGCGTAAACAGAAAGGTAGGGATGCGCATATACATTCTGAGGACCTTTGGCCTAATGATTATTGTCCGCCAGATATGGTGGAACATTATTCTCCTGAGGCCGAACTACTTAAACAACAGGTGGTTAAATATTTGGATTTGCTGCCGGAATCGCAACGCAAAGTCGTACAGGCAGTTTACTTGGAAGAGTTACCGCATCAGCAAGTCGCAGAGATGTTTGATATTCCCCTTGGAACGGTTAAGTCACGGTTGCGCTTAGCAGTAGAGAAACTTCGAATTTCGATAGAGGCAGATACACTATGAGTTACCATCCAAATGAATCCGTTTTGCAAGCATACGCTCAAGGCACGTTGGATGATGTGAGCGCTTTTACGATAGCCACCCACATCGAAAGTTGTCCACGCTGTCGAAGCCAAGTTAACGGGTTTGAACAGCTATACGGCGAAGAGCTAATGGCGAGCGATATTAGCGTCAAAGATGACTTCGATGCTATGTTCGACAAAATTGTCGCTCTTGAGCAAAACAGTGACCCTATGAGGCTTCCTCGCATGCCGACGTTTGTTGAAGTGAATGGCAAGTCTTTTCGTCTTCCTCTGTCGCTATCGCGTTTTAGAGACCGGATCAGTGATTGGAAGAGCTATGGAGGCAAGGTATTTAGCGCGGCAATAGACATCTCGCCAGATGCTAGAATTAACCTGATGTACATTAGCGAAAATGTGGCTATTCCCCAGCACACTCATAAAGGCACGGAGTCGACCTTGGTTCTTCACGGTAGCTTTAGCGATGAAGATGGGCACTATGGAGTGGGGGACTTCTTGTTCAAAGATGGAACAGTAAAACACAGCCCATACACTAAACAGGGTGAAGATTGTTTGTGTTTGACTGTACTCACACAGCCGATGATATTCACTCAAGGTGTCGCCAGAGTATTCAACTTATTTGGTAAGGGGCTTTATCCCTAGTCAGAAAATTGATGCGAGAAAAAAGGCTTGGTGAGAAACCAAGCCTTTATTTCTATTGTTGTGCTGTGTCCTGTTGATCTGCCTGTTGAGAATCTCTCTGCTGAGCTCTGTTTAACATATCCGTGAAATAATGGCGCAACGAATAGAGCATAATCAAACTCGGTATTACCATCAGTGCCGTCAGGACGAAGAAGGTTGACCAGTCGTTGAGGTAGTCAACCAGTTCTCCCGAGAAAGAGGCGAGTGTTGTTCTACCGAAGTTGCCTAAAGAGGCGAGTAAAGCGTACTGAGTAGCAGAGAACGCTTGACCTGTGACCACTGTCAAGAATGACACAAAGGCAACGGTTGAGAATGCAGAAGTGAAGTTATCGACAACCAAAGTGGCTAAGAATAATTGTTCGCTCGGCCCAACTTTTGCTATCCAAGCAAACATGAGGTTACTTGATGCCATGGCAATACCACCGATCATTAAGCCACGTACGATACCGAACTTCACGTTAACCATACTGCCGATCAAGGTGAACACAATTGTGAGCCCCCAACCAATCAGTTTTGAATAGTAACCAATCTGCTCGTTAGTAAAGCCTACTTCTTTATAGAAGGTAATCGACATTCGACCTAAGAAAGCTTCTCCAATCTTAAAGAGGAAAACAAACAGTAGTAGGGTGATTGCGACTCTAAATCCGTTACTTCTGAAGAAATCGAGGAAAGGTTCAACGACAGTGACCGTGATCCACGCGACGATACGGTTACCAACGACTTTGCTGTGACGTTGTTCGGCTTGTGCTTGCAACGCGTCACGTTGAGTTTTGGGCTCACCAACTAAGAGCGTGAAAATCATTAGTAGGACGACAATCGCCGCCATTCCATAGTAAACCCCATTCCAGCCAATAGAGTCAGCGTTGATAAAAGCTAAGTAACCTGGCACCGAATAGCCCGTCCACCAACCGATAACCGCCATCGCTGACGCTTGTGGCAATTTAGAGGGCTCTGATTTAGGGAATGTATCGATACGAAAGGCATCAATGGCGATGTCCTGAGTTGCCGACGAGATAGCGATACCCAGAGCAAGCATTGAAGTGAGCATTAGGTTTTGTGATGGGTCGACACCGGCTATTAATAGGGTACAAACTAGCACAATTGACTGACAAACAAAGACCCAACTTCTTCGTTGTCCGAGCATTGCATGTAGAAGAGGAATACGGACTCGGTCAACGAGTGGTGCCCACAGGAAATTAATGGCGTAAACGGCAAATACGCTGCCAAAGTAGCCTATTGCTGCACGTGTGAGTCCGGCGTCTTTTAACCAACCTGACATATTAGAACCGATCAGAACCCAAGGAAATCCGCTCGAACAGCCAAGCATAAATACCCACATTAGGCGCTTGTCCATATAACTGCGAATCGTCTCTAGCCAAGACATAGAAGGAGAGTCTGAAGACATACACAAATCCTTGTTTGAGCGTTTGGTCAGCAAGAAAACAGAAGGCTCTAACAAAGTAGAGCCTAATATAATTATTTGATGAGTGTGGCTTTGGTGATAATGATGGGTTCTACTGGTACATCGCGGTAGCGCCCTTTGGTTGTAGTGGGCTTGCTCGCCATAGTTTGGATCACGTCAAAGCCTTGTGTCACTTTGCCAAATACAGCGTAACCAGGTGGGCGTTGATCATAATCCAAGAAACCATTGTCTTTATAATTGATAAAAAACTGTCGAGTCGCTGAATCCGGGTTATTAGTACGTGCCATGGCAATGGTCGCACTATCATTTTTAAGCCCGTTATACGCTTCGTTTTTGATAGGAGCGTATGTCGGTAGGGGGTTCATATTCTCATCAAAACCTCCTCCCTGAGCCATAAAGCCAGGAATGACTCGATGGAACTGAGAACCGACGTAGCTGCCATCGTTGACATACTTAATAAAGTTAGCAACGGTAATCGGTGCTTTGTTTTCATTTAGCTCGACTGTAAAAGAGCCTAGGTTTGTTTCAAACTCTACCTTCGGACCCGCTAGCGCAAGTGAACTGACTAATGCGAGTGAGGCAAATGCCATTTTCAACATTAGAAACGCTCCTGCATGTAATTCTGAAGTTCACGGTCGTTGGCCACTTCTTGAAGAACTAAGTTGATGACGTCATTAAGAACAACTTCAATTTCTTCGTTAGAAGCACTGAGCGCCCCGGTGCGCTTCGCTGTACCAGTGTAGGTCTTAACCAGTTTACCTTGTGGCGTTTCAGCCGTGATTTCAATGACTACCTTACCATCCATCTGGTTTTCCATCACAGTGTGCTGAACGGACACTAAGGCTTCTTGAACTTCGACTTCAATTGAGTTTTCACTATTGACGGTAGTGCGGAAACCTTGTGACTGGAACTGCTCCAATAGCGCATTTTCAATTGAGATACGTACGTTTTGTTTAGAATGAATCGGTTCAATATTTGAACGACCGCTATCGACAAGAGCAACGTATTGTGCAGAACGCACGTCTTTACTGGTTAGCGTAAATGCCGCATCTTGAACAAGATCGCTGTTGCTAAGGACAGCCTTAGGCATAAAATTAATTTGCTCTTGCTGCGGAGCTGAACACGCAGTAAGTAGTGCCATTGACGCGACTAGAACCAGTTTTCTCATTGTAATTTCCTTTCTTTGTAACTCTGCGAGCTTATACAAACGTAAACAGATAATAGAGGACTATTTAGTCGCTTGTAAAATAACAAATTTCTTATTGGCAGCGACCACTTTGACGTTTGACTTACCAAATAGCCTAGATAGCTTTCCATCGTAGCCGAGGTGACGGTTACCGATAACTAATAATTGCCCACCAACAGTAAGAATTTGCTTTGCATCACAGAACATCTGCCATGCAATATGATCGGTGATAGCTTGCTGCTGATGAAATGGGGGATTACACATGACCATATCCACATCGCTCGCCGTCATTCCATCTAAACAGTTATTCGCAACGCACTCTATTTCTCTATCACTACCAAGATTGGTTAGGAGGTTGTGTCGAGCCGACTCGACCGCCATAAAGCTCTCATCAACACAGGTTAATTTAATTTGTGGGTTTAGTTGTCCCATTTTTACGGAAAGGACACCGTTACCGCAACCTAGATCGACCACATGTTTAAGATTTTGGTTTGTTGGTAAATGCTCAAGCATAAAGCGAGCGCCCAAATCTAAGCTTTCTCCTGAATAGACATTTGGCAGATTGTTTAGCGTAATGTTCTCTTTTTCTACTGACCATTGAGTATTGGCAGAGACTTGGGTGGCATTAGCACTATTTGCTGAACTAAAGACTAGACGGTGTTTTTTCCAAGCAAGTGAGGTTTTTGTTTCACCCAGATGTTTTTCAAAAAGCTTAAGTGTCGAGGAGTGGATCTCTTTTGCTTTGTTGACCGCAATAACAGGAATTGTCTCGTTCAGTGTTTGACGCAACTGACTGAGTTGCCAAATTAGGTGCCTATTGCTTTTGGGTAACTGAAGCAAAACCAAATCTACATCGGCTGGTACTTCATCCATAGTTGTTATGAAGTCGACGCTAGGGCACTGATTGTGTTGTATGTTTGCAAGAGTACCTTGCTGAGAAATAAACGAGTCACTCATCATAGTGATACGATGTTTGTCACTAAACCAGCAACTGAGTGCTCCAAAGTTGTCGTTGACGATTAAGATATGCTGGTTGGGCTCGAGTCCCATATCTTCAACATGGTTGATTAGGTATTCGTCTCCCGCATCCCATGCCTGAAGAGTTTCGTTGTTTCTCTTTGGGTATCGGAATAAAGAAAGGGTTCGCTCATGCAGTGAAAGCTCAGTAATCATAATAGCAACGCAAGGTTATCGGTCATTGGGGGAATTGTCGCAAAACGCTGCGGTTGTGAAAACTAAAACCTTTAGCTTTCCGCTTAAGGCGACTATTATCTAGCCCATTATGTTGTTTAGTCTGATGGTAAAGTGCAATGCTGCAGGAAATAATAGAAAGCAAACTTACAGATACATTTGAACCTAGCTACCTAAGTGTTGTGAACGAGAGCTATATGCACAATGTGCCAGCCGGTTCAGAAAGCCACTTTAAAGTGGTGATTGTGAGTGAGAAGTTTGAGGGATTAAGGCTGATTGCTCGCCATCGACAAGTGAACCAAACACTGGCTGAGGAACTGGCAAACCACATACATGCGTTATCGATGCACACCTACACAGAGCACGAATGGCAGCAACACAATCAAATCGCGCCGGACAGTCCTATGTGTATGGGTGGTGACAAATAACTGCTGAAAAAGGGTAGCATGGCTGCCCTTTTTAGTTAGTCCCAAAGAGGTATTGTTAACAACATAGAAACAAATAAATACAGTGGTTAGTTTTAAATAAGAATGTTTCACGATGTGAATATGTAGTGCCATTACTCTTTTTATGGCTATTTCTGTTTGTGCGATGGCTCAAACTTATGACTATTCCTTAGCCTTTTAAACTCAATTCCTTCGAAATATGTACCTTATTCCCTGCATTGGTCATGGCATCAACTTCCCAAAAGATGCTAGACTATCGCACCTGATAAATCTCGCCGATTTCTTGTGACGAGATTATTAATAGGATGTTGCGATTTTGGTGTTTAAAACAGCGCCGAAACCGGACACTAGTGTCGTGTCTAAAAGTTACGCAATCAAAGAATCTTTTTCCCGATAAAAGTAGTGCAAGTGCGTATGATTACAATAAAGAAGGGTTTGGACCTGCCTATCGCAGGAACTCCTACCCAGGTGATTAATGATGGTAAGACCATCAAAAAAGTCGCCTTGCTTGGCGAAGAGTACGTCGGCATGCGTCCTACTATGCATGTCCGCGTAGGCGATGAAGTAAAGAAAGCTCAAGTTCTTTTTGAAGATAAGAAGAATCCGGGAGTGAAATTTACTTCACCAGCAGCTGGTAAAGTGATCGAGGTTAACCGTGGCGCTAAGCGTGTACTTCAGTCTGTTGTGATTGAAGTTGCAGGCGAAGAGCAGGTGACATTCGATAAGTTTGAAGCTGACCAACTAGCAGGTCTTGACCGTGAAGCGGTTAAAACTCAGCTTGTTGATTCAGGTCTTTGGACTGCTTTACGTACTCGTCCGTTCAGCAAGGTACCTGCAATCGAATCTTCTACGAAGGCTATTTTCGTAACTGCTATGGATACCAATCCATTGGCGGCTCAGCCTGAGTTGATCATCAATGAACAACAAGAAGCATTTGTTGCTGGTTTAGATGTGCTTTCAACACTGACTGATGGCAAGGTTTACGTATGTAAATCTGGTACAAGTCTTCCTCGTTCTTCTCAATCTAATGTTGAAGAGCATGTATTTGATGGCCCTCACCCAGCTGGTCTGGCTGGCACCCACATGCATTTCCTATACCCAGTAAATGCAGAAAATGTGGCGTGGAGTATCAACTACCAAGACGTTATTGCGTTTGGTAAGTTGTTCCTAACTGGTGAACTTTACACTGACCGTGTTATTTCTCTGGCTGGCCCAGTGGTAAATAACCCTCGTCTAGTTCGTACGTCTATTGGCGCAAGCCTTGAAGACATTACAGATAGCGAGTTAATGCCAGGTGAAGTTCGTGTGATTTCTGGTTCAGTACTTACAGGTACTCATGCAACTGGTCCTCACGCTTACCTTGGTCGTTACCACGTACAGGTTTCTGTATTACGTGAAGGCCGTGAAAAAGAACTGTTCGGTTGGGCTACGCCTGGTAAGAATAAGTTCTCGGTTACTCGCTCGTTCCTAGGTCACATCTTCAAAGGTCAGTTGTTTAATATGACAACGACGACGAATGGTAGTGATCGTTCAATGGTTCCAATTGGCAACTACGAACGCGTAATGCCTCTTGATATGGAGCCAACTCTGCTACTTCGTGATCTTTGTGCAGGTGATACTGACAGTGCTATTGCACTGGGTGCTCTTGAACTAGACGAAGAAGACTTAGCATTGTGTACCTTTGTGTGTCCTGGTAAATACGAGTACGGTGCGTTACTTCGTGAATGCCTAGATATCATTGAGAAGGAAGGGTAATTTTTCATGGGTCTTAAAAAGTTTATTGAAGACATCGAGCATCACTTTGAACCAGGTGGTAAACATGAGAAGTGGTTTGCGCTTTACGAAGCAGCAGCGACTCTGTTCTACACGCCAGGTCTAGTGACGAAAAAAAGCTCGCACGTTCGTGACAGCGTTGACCTAAAACGCATCATGATCATGGTTTGGTTCGCGGTATTCCCAGCAATGTTCTGGGGTATGTACAACGCGGGTGGCCAAGCTATCGCAGCACTAAATCACATGTACGCTGGTGATCAGCTAGCAGCAGTTGTTGCTGGTAACTGGCACTACTGGCTAACGGAAATGCTAGGTGGCACATTGGCCGCTGATGCTGGCGTTGGCAGTAAGATGATTCTTGGTGCAACTTACTTCCTACCTATCTATGCAACGGTATTTATCGTTGGTGGCTTCTGGGAAGTACTGTTCTGTATGGTGCGTAAGCATGAAGTTAACGAAGGTTTCTTTGTTACTTCTATTCTATTTGCACTTATCGTTCCACCAACATTACCTCTATGGCAAGCTGCACTAGGTATTACCTTCGGTGTTGTTGTTGCTAAAGAGATCTTTGGTGGTACAGGTCGTAACTTCCTTAACCCAGCACTTGCTGGCCGTGCGTTCCTGTTCTTCGCCTACCCTGCGCAAATCTCAGGTGACGTAGTATGGACTGCAGCTGATGGCTTCTCCGGTGCAACTGCACTAAGCCAATGGGCACAAGGTGGTAACGGCGCTCTAGTTAATGCAGTAACAGGTGCTCCAATTACTTGGATGGATGCTTTCATCGGTAACATCCCAGGTTCAATTGGTGAAGTATCAACACTAGCACTTATGATCGGTGCAGCGATGATCGTTTACATGAGAATTGCTTCATGGCGCATCATTGCGGGTGTAATGATTGGTATGATTGCAACAGCAACTCTGTTCAATGTAATCGGTTCTGATACTAACCCAATGTTCAACATGCCATGGCACTGGCACCTAGTTCTAGGTGGTTTTGCATTCGGTATGTTCTTTATGGCAACCGACCCAGTATCGGCTTCATTTACTAACAAAGGTAAATGGTGGTACGGCGCATTGATCGGCGCGATGTGTGTAATGATTCGTGTAGTTAACCCTGCATACCCAGAAGGTATGATGCTGGCGATTCTATTTGCGAACTTGTTTGCACCTCTGTTCGACCATGTAGTTATCGAGAAGAACATCAAGCGGAGACAAGCACGCTATGGCAAGTAATAACGACAGCATTAAAAAGACGCTGGGTGTTGTTATCGGGTTGAGCCTTGTTTGTTCAATCATCGTATCAACAGCAGCCGTGGGTCTACGCGACAAGCAAAAAGCTAACGCTGTACTAGATAAGCAAACTAAGATCGTTGAAGTTGCAGGCATTGAAGCGCAAGGTAAAAAAATACCTGAGCTGTTTGCTGAGTTCATCGAGCCGCGCCTAGTTAACTTTGAAACAGGTGAGTTTGTTGATGGCGACGCTGCGACTTACGATCAACGTAAAGCAGCGAAAGATCCAGCAGAGTCGATTAAGCTTTCAGCTCAAGACGACAAAGCTAAGATCTTACGTCGTGCTAACACAGGTGTTGTTTACCTAGTTAAAGATGGCAACGCAGTATCTAAGGTTATTTTACCTGTTCACGGTAACGGCCTGTGGTCAATGATGTATGCATTTGTTGCTGTTGAAACTGACGGTAACACCGTATCAGGTATCACATACTACGAGCAGGGTGAAACTCCTGGACTAGGTGGTGAAGTTGAAAACCCATCTTGGCGTGCTCAATTCGTAGGCAAGAAGTTGTTTGATGACAACCACAAGCCAGCGATTAAAGTGGTTAAAGGTGGTGCACCAGCAGGTTCTGAGCACGGTGTCGATGGCCTATCAGGTGCAACACTAACTAGTAACGGTGTTCAACACACATTTGACTTCTGGTTAGGCGACATGGGCTTTGGTCCATTCCTAGCAAAAGTTCGTGACGGAGGTCTGAACTAATGTCTAGTGCACAAAACATTAAAAAGAGCATTCTAGCGCCTGTATTGGATAACAACCCAATCGCGCTTCAGGTTCTCGGTGTTTGTTCTGCTCTTGCAGTAACAACTAAGCTAGAGACTGCATTTGTTATGACACTAGCGGTAACCTTCGTAACTGCTCTGTCTAACTTCTGTGTATCTCTAATCCGTAACCACATTCCTAACAGCGTACGTATCATCGTTCAGATGGCGATCATCGCATCATTAGTAATCGTGGTAGACCAAGTGCTAAAAGCTTACCTATACGATATCTCTAAACAGCTATCTGTATTCGTAGGTCTGATTATCACTAACTGTATCGTAATGGGTCGTGCTGAAGCATTCGCAATGAAGTCTGCTCCAGTTCCATCACTGATCGATGGTATTGGTAACGGTCTTGGTTACGGTTTCGTTCTTATCACTGTTGGTTTCTTCCGTGAACTGTTTGGCTCTGGCAAACTGTTCGGTATGGAAGTACTTCCTCTAGTGAGCAATGGTGGTTGGTACCAGCCAAACGGTCTGATGCTATTAGCACCATCTGCATTCTTCCTAATCGGCTTTATGATTTGGGCGATTCGTATACTCAAGCCTGAACAAGTAGAAGCGAAGGAGTAAGGACGTCATGGAACATTACATTAGTCTGCTAGTTAAATCGATTTTCATCGAAAACATGGCACTGTCTTTCTTCTTAGGTATGTGTACGTTTCTTGCGGTATCTAAGAAAGTTAAGACCTCATTTGGTCTAGGTGTAGCGGTAGTCGTAGTACTAACCATTGCTGTACCGGTAAACAATCTAGTTTACAACCTAGTACTTAAAGAGAACGCTTTAGTTGAAGGTGTGGATCTTAGCTTCCTTAACTTCATCACCTTTATCGGTGTAATTGCGGCACTCGTACAGATTCTAGAGATGGTTCTAGACCGTTTCTTCCCGCCTCTGTACAACGCGCTTGGCATCTTCCTACCGCTGATCACAGTAAACTGTGCGATCTTCGGTGGTGTATCTTTCATGGTGCAGCGTGACTACAACTTTGCTGAATCTGTTGTTTACGGCTTTGGCTCTGGTGTGGGTTGGATGCTAGCAATCGTTGCGCTTGCAGGTATCCGTGAGAAGATGAAGTATTCGGACGTACCTCCTGGTCTACGTGGTCTAGGTATCACGTTCATCACTGTAGGTCTTATGGCGTTAGGCTTTATGTCTTTCTCTGGTGTTCAACTGTAAGTCGGGTAAACCGCAACAATTAAGGAATAGTCAATGGACATTATTCTTGGTGTCGTGATGTTTACTCTGATCGTACTGGCTCTAGTTCTAGTGATTCTTTTCGCTAAGTCTAAGCTTGTACCAACAGGTGACATTACAATTTCTGTGAACGATGACCCTTCTTTGGCGATCGTTACTCAGCCAGGCGGTAAGCTTCTGGGTGCTCTAGCAGGTGCTGGTGTATTCGTATCTTCTGCTTGTGGTGGCGGTGGCTCATGTGGTCAGTGTCGCGTAAAAATTAAATCAGGCGGTGGTGACATTCTACCAACCGAGCTTGACCATATTACTAAAGGTGAAGCGCGCGAAGGTGAGCGTCTAGCGTGTCAGGTTGCAATGAAAACTGACATGGACATCGAGCTACCTGAAGAGATCTTCGGTGTTAAGAAGTGGGAATGTACAGTTATCTCTAACGATAACAAAGCGACATTCATCAAAGAGCTTAAGCTGCAAATTCCAGATGGCGAATCAGTACCTTTCCGTGCTGGTGGTTACATCCAGATTGAAGCACCTGCTCACCACGTTAAATACGCTGATTACGATATTCCAGAGGAATACCGTGAAGACTGGGACAAATTCAACCTGTTCCGCTACGAGTCTAAGGTAAACGAAGAGACAATTCGTGCTTACTCAATGGCTAACTACCCTGAAGAAGAAGGCATTATTATGCTGAACGTGCGTATCGCTACGCCGCCGCCTAATAATCCTGATGTACCACCAGGTATCATGTCTTCGTTCATCTGGTCTCTAAAAGAAGGCGACAAGTGTACTATTTCTGGTCCATTTGGTGAGTTCTTTGCTAAAGATACAGACAACGAGATGGTCTTCATCGGTGGTGGTGCGGGTATGGCGCCAATGCGTTCACATATCTTCGACCAACTTAAGCGTCTTAAGTCTACTCGTAAGATGTCGTTCTGGTACGGTGCGCGCTCTAAGCGTGAAATGTTCTACGTAGAAGATTTCGATGGCCTACAAGCAGAAAATGACAACTTCGTATGGCACTGTGCTCTGTCTGATCCAATGCCAGAAGATAACTGGGATGGTTACACAGGCTTCATCCACAACGTATTGTACGAAAACTACCTAAGGGATCATGACGCTCCTGAAGATTGTGAATACTACATGTGTGGTCCACCTATGATGAACGCAGCCGTAATCGGTATGCTGAAAGATCTCGGTGTGGAAGATGAAAACATTCTTCTAGATGACTTCGGTGGTTAATCTACCTAAGTAGTTGTAATTTATGGCTGGCTCAATCGAGCCAGCCATTGTTGTTTTAGAGTGGTAATAGTCGATACGTTATATCTCAACGTATGTGCTATTCCCGTTCCTCAATATACAGGAGTCTAACAAGTGAAAAAGTGGCTTGTTGCATTTGCTTCTCTGTTAGTTCTAGCTGGTTGTGAAAAATCAGCTGAGCAGATCCATCTAAGTGGCCCGACGATGGGCACGACATACAATATTAAATACATTTCAGCACAAGGGCAGCCAACACCAGAAGCTCTTCAGAAAGAAATTGATCGTTTGCTTGAAGAAGTTAACGATCAAATGTCGACATACCGCAAAGATTCAGAGTTGAGTCGCTTTAACCAAAGTGAGTCATCGCAGGCATTTGCGGTTTCTCCGCAAACCGCTATCGTTGTGAAAGAAGCGATTCGTCTCAACGGTCTAACTCAAGGCGCTCTTGATGTTACCGTCGGTCCACTAGTTAACCTATGGGGCTTTGGTCCTGAAGGTAGACCAGAAGTTGTGCCTTCAGATGAAGAACTATCTGCGCGCAAAGCGAGAACAGGTATTCAACATCTAAGTGTTGAGGGTAATACCCTATCTAAAGACATTCCTAACCTTTACGTAGATTTGTCTACAATTGCTAAAGGGTGGGGTGTTGATGTTGTGGCTGATTACATCCAGTCTCAAGGCATCCAGAATTACATGGTAGAAGTCGGTGGTGAGATGCGTCTTAAAGGCTTAAACCGCGAAGGTGTGGCTTGGCGTATTGCTATTGAGAAGCCTTCTGTAGAAGAACGTGCGATTCAAGAGATTATTGAACCGGGTGATATGGCAGTTGCGACGTCAGGTGACTACCGCAATTACTTTGAGCGTGATGGTATTCGCTACTCACACATTATCAACCCAGAAACTGGTAAGCCGATCAGTCACAAAGTGGTTTCTGTAACGGTTCTAGATAAATCGTCCATGACCGCAGATGGTCTAGCAACAGGACTGATGGTATTAGGTGAAGAACGAGGAATGGAAGTTGCTGAACAAAACAACATTCCCGTTCTTATGATTGTTAAAACAGAAGATGGTTTTAAAGAGCTTGCCTCTTCAGCTTATAAACCATATACAAACAAATAATAATCCTAGTGAGAATGTCATTATGAGTACATTTTTGATTACATTTGGTGTGTTTATGGCCGTGATTGCAGCGATGTCCATAGGCTATATCATTCAGAAGAAAGTTGTTAAAGGTAGCTGTGGTGGCTTAGGTGCGGTTGGTATCGAAAAGGTATGTAACTGTCCTGAACCATGTGATGCACGTAAGAAGCGTGAAGCACGTGAGGCGGCCCGTCAAGAAAAGCTAGCCGCATGGGAAAAAGACCGCATCGCTTAGTCCCGTCCTGTTAATACAAAACACAAACACCAGTCACTCGACTGGTGTTTTTTTTAACATTTCGTCGGTGAAAATAGTCCGGTTACGTCCCAGCTTCTTCGCCATATATAAGCGATCATCAGCGATCTTAATTTGGTCATGAATGTCCCCAGTGATACTACTTATGCCTATGCTGACAGTAACAAGTATGGTATTTCCATTATGCTCTACTGGGGTTTTCTCGACACGTTGTCTCATGTTTTCAATGCGATTGATGAAATCATCGTATGGCGTGCACGATTGAATACAAAACTCTTCCCCACCAAAACGCACCACGACATCATCAGGAAAATATATCTTCAGGATATTTGCGACTGTTTTAAGAGCAGCATCGCCCCCGTCATGACCATAATTGTCATTGACCTGTTTGAATAGGTCGATATCAATCATTGCAATGTTACGTAGCTGACAACCAGAGCAAGCCTGACTAAAGAGAAATCTTCGATTCCACAACCCTGTGAGAACGTCTTGATTAGCGAGTTTGTGTAACTCATCGGTTGCTTCCTTCATATCAAGCAACTGGTGAACCCGACAGTAAAACTCTTCTTGATTAAATGGCTTGGTGAGAAAGTCATTCGCTCCCGCTTTTAGAAACTGGGCGGTAAGGGTTTTCGATTCGTTGCCAGATAGCTCTATGATGGCGAGTTGGTTCTTATCGTACATCTGGCGCATTTCACGAGTCATGGATATGCCATCTTTAACCGGCATGTCATGATCAGTGATAACAAATGTGATATCGGAACAGCTTTGCAGTTTTTCGAGTGCAACTTGACCGTTTTCCGCCTGCGTGGTGCGAATGTACTGATGTTCGAGCAACTGTGTCACATGGCGTCGGACTGTCGCTGAGTCATCAACAATGAGGGCGTGGTGTTTGCTGTTATTAATAAGCCGTTTAGCTAGAGGAAGTAGGTAGGAGATGGATGCCATGCTGTCTTTCAATATGTAGTCCAGAACCCCCTTTGCAATAAATCGTTCGCGTGCTTGGTCGTTAAAGGTCGCTGTTAATACGATGACTTTTTGCTGGTATGAGAGGACAAGGTCAATAACCTCACCATCTTGGGCATCGGGTAGGCAGTAATCAAGAACAGCGAAGCGAAACTCCTTGTGCCGTTGCAATAACTCTTCGGCCTGTGCAAAAGATTCTGCACAGCAGACATGACAGCCTAAAGTAGTGAGCTGCTGTTTTAAGAAATTTTGGTAAGCGCGACTATCCTCTACAACCAAGACTTTATTGTTCAA
>NZ_JBNJOH010000065.1:0-18826 GCF_050113735.1 Vibrio sp. TRT 2004
CTAAGCGCCAACAGTTAAAGCACATCGAAAAACCGAACACGGTTGGCTTTGTTAAAGCAGAAGTCGTTGAAAAAACCACTAGGTATCAAGCCACTCACATTGCAGTGGCCAACATGACACTGATTGTAAACAATGTTGAACTGAGCATCCCACAAGGCACGCCAGCAGCCTATCTCGCTGAGCTTATCGGTGCGCTGTCATGAAACGCATGCTCAGTGCTCCCGAAATCTATCTCTATCGTGAAAGCGTCGATTTTAGAAAATCCATTAACGGCCTGGCTGCGATAATCGAAAGTGACACCGACTTACCTGTAGGGAGTGGCGCACTGTTCCTGTTCACCAACAAACAGCGCGACAAAATCAAAGTGTTGTACTGGGATAAAACAGGCTTCGCTCTCTGGTATAAACGCCTCGAAAAAGCCAAGTACAAATGGCCTACAAAAGAGCAAAACGAAGTGTTTATCCTGACTCAATTCGAGCTTGAGAGACTGCTTTCAGGTTTCACGATTATCGGCCATAAACCCATTGAAATAAACGATTTTACAATGACTTAATCGATATTAAAGCCTTATCCACCAAGCATTCATGGCATGATTTGGGTATAATCAACGCCATGAAAAAGACGCCAAATATCAACCCAGAAAGTCAAGATGTTGCCGAGCTACAAGCGATGGTGAAAGCGCTGATGGCGTCAGAAATCCAATTGAAACAAGAACGCCAGTCGCTACTTGAACAACTCAAACTAGCCTTCGACCGCCAGTTCGCTAAACGCTCGGAGGCGTTAAAGCCTTACAATGAATCCCAAGGTGACCTCTTCAACGAAGCGGAGTGTGAAGCTGCTAAAGAAGAAGCGGTTGACGTTGTCACAACGACCATCACAACGAAGAAACGCGGTAAACGCAGACCACTGCCAAAGAGCTTGCCTCGTGAAGTTATCGAACTTGATTTAGACGACCATGAAAAGCAGTGCACTTGCTGCCAACATAACCTGCATAAAATCGGTGAAGACCGTAGCGAGAAACTTGAGTTCACGCCAGCGGTGCTCAAAGTGCTGGAATATGTTCGTCCTAAATATGCTTGTCGCCAGTGCGAGCAAACTCAGGACAACAGCCGCATCGCTCAAAAGCCAGCGCCACAAAGCATTATCCCTAAGAGCTTCGCCACAGAAAGCTTACTGGCCAATATCATCCTCGGTAAATATCAATACGCGATGCCACTGTATCGCCAAGAATCGCTGTTTACCCAGTCGGGTATCGAACTATCACTAACCACCATGGCAAGGTGGATTATCCAAGTCAGTGAGAAGTTCAAACCACTCTATGCCGCCCTAAAAGAGCACTTACTTCAACAAGTCGTGGTTCAGGCGGATGAAACGCCGCTCAATGTGCTCAAAGAAGATAAGCAGTGTTACATGTGGCTCTACTGCTCGGACGCGGACTCGCCAGGTGCCGCACTGCCTAATGTGAAGAATATCGCCTTGTACGACTATCAAAACAGTCGCGCGAGGGCGTGCCCTGTTGCCTTCTTGGGTAACTATGATGGCTATCTGCAAACCGATGGTTATGGTGCTTATGATGGGCTTCATCTCGTCACCAATGTCGGTTGCTTCGCGCATGCTCGGCGCAAGTTCATGGACGCGAAAAAGCTTCAAGGCAAAGGCAAGTCAGGTAAAGCGGATAAAGCGCTGGCCAAAATCCAGAAGCTTTATGGAATAGAATCACGTTTAAAAGGTGAGTCTGCTGAAAACAGAAAAGCAGAACGTCAAATCCATGCCAAGCCGATACTGGAAGAGTTGTACGAGTGGATGACGTCTCAACGAGTGATAGAGTCTAGCCCGCTGGGTAAAGCGATAAAATACACGCTCGGCCAATGGCCGAATCTTATCCGCTATATCGATGACGGTCACTTATCGATAGACAACAATCGCGCTGAACGCGCCATTAAGTCGCTGGTTATTGGGAGAAAGAACTCTTATGACCTTTTTCAAGTTTTTCGACAAAACCTCTCTCTCCTCTGTGAGGCGAGGCATGTTTTCAACGCTAGAATCGCCTGAAAGTGAATCAGCAATTACTTGGGTTATACATACTCTTATTCGGGGATCTTTAGCCCCAAAATGGTTTTCGTAATGAGTTTACCTCTATCTGGCTGCTAGTATCTAACCGAGTGGTCGACTTAAATTCTTAACGAGGATTACTCACCTTGATCTTCTTCACTTTCAGGCAAATTTTATGCTTTCTGGCTCCGTGTGGATACAGCAATATCCCACATAAAGCCAAGCAATTCTCTTGCAACAGCAGTAATGGCGACTTGTGATTTCTTTCCCTTAGCAACTAAGCTCCGATAGCGAAAGCACAACCTTTGCTGAGCCTTCCAAGAAATATCTTTGGCCTCTTGGCAGACGCTGTCGGGACGGTAAGTCACTAACCAGTTACCAACTTTTGCATTATTCCTGTAAGCCCATGCAGCCTCATACAGCAGCCGTCTTAACTCAACATTACCAGCTTTAGTAATTCCGAATTTACGAGTAGTGCTACCACTAGAGTACTCACCAGGTATTAGGCCAAGGAATGCCATAATTTGCTTAGGATTACTAAATCGTGAAAAGTCTCCGAGTTCAGTCGCTACAGAGATAGCGATGGTACGACCAACACCTTTTAACGCTTGTAACTGATTGACGAGGTTGTATAAGGACCAATTAGGTAGTAATCGATCAATTTCTTGGTCTAGTTGCTCTATTCGATTTTCTATTTACTCTAAGCTCTGTCGATAATGCTCGTATGCTATTTGCTGGGAGGCGATAGGAAAAGATTGATTTGCGAGCCATACTCGGTGGCGAACAGTCCACATTTTTTTCTCGTAACGTTTTCCTGTTCTCAGAAGAATACTCTGGATACGTTGCTTAGCAACCTTAGTATCTTTTTTCGCACAGCTTCTAGCTCTAACTAGATCGCGCATAGCTTCATGTGTCATGTCGGGAACCCAGACATCTACCAACTCACCCGCTCTTAATAGTCGAGCGAGAGCAACTGCATCTCGATGATCATTTTTGATCTTATTAGTCGATATCTTAGGAATTCTAGAGGGGGCAACAACGGTACAATCGATATTCATGCTGAGCAACAATCGATATAGTCCATAGCCAGTAGGTCCTGCTTCGTAGCAGACAAGAATAGAGCCGTGGAGCTTGATGAGCTTCTTCGTTAGCCGAATGACGGAGTCTTTTGCTGAAGAAATATTGCCATAGAATCGCACTTCCCCTTGCCGTTCTGGGTTTGCAACCGCAACGGCAATAGTGTCCTTGTGTACATCTAGCCCAATGTAAGCAGAGTAGTTGACGGATTTCATATTGATGACCTCCAAAAATGCACCATAGGTGAGTCTTAGTATATAAGGTCATACCATCTGGCTCTTCTCGACCAATCCCAATGGAGCTGAAGCGAGTGCGATGCTTTACAGTATCGTCGAGACCGCGAAAGCCAATGGTCTTATCCTTTACGACTATATGGTCAAGTATATGAAAGAGCTGGCGAAAGCGGAGCCAGATATCGATGCGCTCCTGCCTTGGAACTTCAAACACTAGCAGTGTCGCACCGTGGGATCATGGGGCGGATACTTTATACGGATAAGTTTTTGTATTGAAAAACCGCTTACTGTGCTACCAGTAAAGCTCGCAATAGGACAAAGGTAAACAAATCTTCCGAGGTGACCGCTTACGCAACTTGCGCTGAAAAGCCCTAATGCGTTGCTAGTTCATGAAAGAGGGCATTATGTTAGAGAAAATCATCTCTGTATGTATTGATAAGAGAAACAACTATTTATATAAGCCAACTGAACGACTTCCGAAGAAACTCGGTTGCTTTTTTTTCAATAATTTGTCCATGGGCCATAATAAGGCGTTCCGGCTTCCAAGAAATCATGTTTTGGAAACAGCTATTCGCCACTTTCTTATTAAATATAAAAGTTAACCTCCAATCTAATGGGGTCTTTCCAGTAGGTGCTAAAATACCTGCAATACGAGCAAAAATACGGTGGATGTAGCTTAAAGAGGAAGGGGCGAAGTTTTCAACTAAGTCTGTAACGATTAGGGTCTTTGAATTCCTATGATAAAAAACCACCTCTTCCATTGCGAAACTTCCACGGAAAACAAGCTGTTCTATCATGTCTTGCCATTGTGCTTCAGGCTTGTCGCTTAGTTCTTTGTAAAATGGTATGTCTGGTCTTTTTCGGGCGACTCCTGGTGATGCATAGCATTTCGATTCTGGATAAGCATCTATCCATTCCTTAAGAAATAAGTGATGGAGCTTATTGGGGCTGATGAGGTACTTAACAACTCCGAGCTTTTCTATTTCGTTTTTAAGCTCTGTGTCTAAGTGACAAGGAGAGTGAATCCATAACTCATTGTTGTCAAGTTGAACTACGACCATGCGAGTTGGGAATGGAACGTGGTAGAATTGTACGCTCGGGCCATTATAAACCCATATACCAGTATCAACTTTTGTTAACATATGCTATCACCATTAATTGATTTTTTTGGGTGCATTTACTTCATTACCCGCGATAGTGTCGCGAATTAAGGTAATCAAGAGGTCTATTTCACCCGAGTTAAACTTTCCCTCTTTTTGGTAAATTTTCTTACCTCGAGGGTCTAAAACTACGACGACATAACCAGGAGAAGGCAACCACCCGACGTTGCTCAATTTACTCGACTTATCGACAACAAATAACGTATTAGGGTGAGACTCTTGTTTACTTTTAATGACCTTTTCAATTACGAAATCTGGAATCCAGCTCTTATCAGTATTAACAATGACTACTGAGTTGCTCGCTTCTATTGGGAAATGCTCGGCTTCAAGCCGAGCTTCCAGTTCAGGGTTTAGAGTTTCTTCGCTTGGATCGATATAGAATAGGGTAGTCACCTTCCCTAGAAGATCTGCAATATTCCACGAGTTGCCATTTATATACCCGCCCGATTCTCCTGATAACTCTATGCCAGCAGCATTCAGCGAAAATGAAAAAACTAATAATATCTTGTACAAGCAAAACTTATATTTCCAATTTATCATTATGTTACTTTACCTTTGTCATCCTATAGCAATAGGGCTTCAATAACGAAACGAGGGGGCTTACTCAGAAATAGATATAACCAGATGACTGAATCGATTTGTCAAAAACTATATGCTACGGATAATCTAATGTAGTCATCATTTTTCATTGATCTTAAAGGGTCTGTCGGATACTCACCGTCTATCCAAGTCGCATCTAGATCGATAGATAACGAATCGAAAAGGCGCCTATTGAACTGAAGCCGGTACAAACTAGTACTTTCGGTCAGATCTTTTACCCATGAAAAGCGCACCTCTGAACTCTGCATATCATTTAGATTAAGTCTGGTTGAGAGAGATAGATCATTTTGATATGGTGTATTAGCTTTATCAGCGCGTTCATCCCACAAGTATTCAACAAAGAAATCAACATCAGCTTCCGTGTAAGGTATTGGCGTATTGTTTTCGATACCTATATCTCCACTGACATAACTATCTAAATCAGTACTACGATGAACGGCCTCAATTTTGTAGATCGTATTTTCAGTAACGTGCAATCCCGTAAAGCCCCATTGTTTGAGCAAAGGATAGAATGGGGTAAGAATAATCCCATTATGAGCAACCTCTGGTTCCATAATTGGTCGACGTTGCGTTCCTTGGAAATAAGAAATAGCCACTTCGGAATCTCCAAGGTAATGTAAATAACGGGCTGCCCAGTCCTGATGATGTTTTTCTTTGCTACTTTCAAAGTTGGCATCATTGCTTACTATGGTGGCAAGGCGAAGACGTGATTCCGGACTAGGAAAGTACCTTTCACGAGATAGCGGTAACCAATATACCTCTGCAGCATACGCCTCTCCAAACTTGCGAAAACCGACTAATGGTTGACCTAAGTACTCGTCTTCATAGATTGAATTTCTGGCATCAACCTGATTGACTATGTTGGTCAAGCTTCGAGTTTCAGTTACGCTCCAGTAAACTTGATCTATGCCTATTAAAGCGACACCGGTATCTAAGTTTTTACTAATAACAAGCTTTTGAATATCAGCGTAATTCCTATCAGAGTCAGGAATGTTCACTTGAACCAGTATTTCACTATCAAGTGATATGTCCCCCCAATGCTCTGAGAGATCAAGTTGAACTCGAACAGAATTTTCTGCACTATTTTCTTGACTCGAATAAGATGGAGCTGAAATGAAGTGCTGAAATTGATATTCAATACTTCCTTCTATTTCCGCTGCTTGGCTCATAGGTATAACTAAGCAGTTTAGAGCGAATATCTTCCAAAATTTCATTACTTAACCTTGAGTCGTTGCGGATGAAAGTCACCTTTTCTAAGCCCTGTGTTGAATTCGATTCCATCTAACACTAGAGTCGTCGACTTGCCAGTAACTAAGTTTTTCATTGACATTTTTTTGGCTCTCCAAATTTTCTTGTTCAAATATGCTTGGTAGTCAGAAAATGTGAGGGTCTTTATCAGCCAATCTTTCTGGTCATAAAATTCAATTTTTAAAGGAAGGTAACTATCGACGTCATACCAAACAATTTGTTTTTGGTATCGAGAATTGACATCGATTGGATAGCGGTTTACTGCGTAAACCTGATGGCCTTCTAACACTTCCTCTTGAATGTACTCATATCGATACTTATCTACATCCATTGAAGAGAAATCTTCATATGAAAACTCTGAACCTAAAAATGCACTACTTTTCTTAGCACCAGAAATACGCTTTACACGTTTAAGAATGGGGAGGTATAGCCATTGCTTATCTTTTCCAGACGAACTGTTTGTTAGTAATGAAGTGTTTTTAACATCTTGTGGAGTTTCGAAGACGATTAAGCTTAATTCCCCTCCTTCTTGTTCCATCATACTCATACTTAGTTTACGTTCTGCTACATCTCCACTTTTATTTGATAACAACATTCTTAATCGCGATTGCGAGTCACCATAACCATTGTATGTTTCATTCGCTCGCTTTGCGATTTCATAACCTTTTCCGCTTGCATCCGCTAGGACTTGTCCTGTTATCAACAGTGCAATTATAGGTAAGGTAAGTAACATCTTTTTCATGTATTAAGATCCCTTTACGGTTTGATGGTGTAAACCTCCCCTAATTAGTTGCGCCCATAATTAGAGGTTTCGGTTTGTTCATTCTTCATTAAATATTCCCATGGTGTCAGATCGTTGAGGGCATCATGGGGACGTTCTTCGTTGTATTCTCGTATCCAGTTTTCTGTTAGCTCACGCACTTCATTCAAGGTTCTGAACACATACATATCGAGGATCTCTGTGCGATACGTACGGTTAAATCGTTCGACATAGGAGTTCTGAGTCGGTTTACCTGACTGGATAAATTCCAGCTTGATATCATGCTCCTCAGCCCAAGTCGCTAGCGTCACAGAGACGAACTCTGGACCATTATCCATTCGCAACTTTTCTGGATAACCTCGCCATGCAATGATTCGTTCAAGTACTCGAACCACTCGTTGCGCAGGGAGGCTTAAATCCACTTCGATAGCGAGTGCTTCACGATTGAAGTCATCCACTACGTTGAAGGTTCTAAATCGACGTCCGCACTGTAAGCTGTCACTCATAAAGTCAATCGACCAACACTGGTTAGCTACCATAGGCACATTAAGCGGCTCAGGCGAACGAGTTGGTAAGCGTTTTTCCCTTTACGACGCCTATTGAGTTTGAGTTCGCAGTAAATCCGATATATCCGTTTATGATTCCAGCCATGTCCCCAGCGACGAAGTATTTTGAGCAATTTGCTAAAACCGTAGGCTGGTATCGATAAACCGAATCACTAATGCCAACTGCGCGACAAGCAAGACGTAAACTGGCATTGTGCCGTTGTCTGGCATACTCAACCAGTTCGCGTCTTATCGCTGGCTTTACAGCTTTTTTTCTACGATGTCTTTGAGAATTTGATGCTCTAAGCTCAACTCAGCAAACATGGCTTTCAAGCGACGATTCTCCTTTTCTAAGTCTTTAAGGCGTTTGACTTCAGAGGCTTCCATCCCACCGTATTTTGCTTTCCAGTTGTAGTAGGTGGCATCTGAAATGCCGTATTCACGGCACACTTCATTGACCTTACGACCCACTTCCACTTCTTTTAAGATTTTGACGATTTGTGTTTCTGAGTAACGTGATTTTTTCATCGCGGGTTCTCCTTCTATACTCAGTCTAAGCCGAAGAACTCTAAAATGGTATGCCACTAGTTTAGGGGAGGTTTACATCGGCATTCGGGTGTTTTAGCTTTTAAATTTGGATGGTCAAACATTATTAGAAGAGCCGGTAGGAGTAACAAGTCTGTAAATAAAGCAAAAGCAAGAGTTATGCAAGTAAGCAATCCCATATCTCCATTTGGCGTGAAATCACTAAAAACTAATATGGCAAACCCGCTAATTAGAATTACGTTAGTTGCAAACACTACCAAGCCTAGTCGTTCAAATGTCTCACTTAAGGTTTCTTCGATACTCAAGTTTTGTTCATGGCGATATAGTTTATATTTAGAAATGAAATGTATGGTGTTATCGACAACTATCCCCATAGTGAGGCTAGCAACCATTGAGAGAGCGAGTCCTACCTGACCATTTATAAGCCCCCATAATCCAAACCCCATTAGGCCAGGTGCTATGTTAGGTAACATACTCAGTAAGCCTAAGCGAAGAGATTTGAAAGTAACAACTAGCAAACCAGAGATTAGTACCAAGGCCATGACGGTACTAATCAACATACTGTTAATGTTGCGTTTTCCAATGTGTGTAAACATCATTGTAGGGCTGCTTGGTAGTGAACGTAGAGCAGGGGTGTGTTTGCTCATCCAACTATCTGCTCGTTGCTCCAGTTGCAGGAACTCGTTTGTAGAGTAATTGTCTTTAAGGGTAACGATGACTCGAATAGCTGACTTATCTAAGTTAATTTGATCGGTAAGATCTAAACCTGCCGGCAAAGACATCTCAAAGAGTAGCAAGTATTGGGAAGTTTCTGCTTTGTCAGTAGGAAGTTTATAAAAAAGTGGGTCATCGCCATGCATGTTCATATTTAGGCGTTTTAGAATGTCAGCCAGACTAGCAACATGAACGATCTCTGGCTGGTCACGTAACCACTCAGTGAATAACTCAACTTCTGCCAAATAATCGGGGGCGGAAATACCATTAGGTTCTCCAGAATCTAATTTGTATTCCATTGTATAGATTCCGCTTAGGTTACTTGCGGCAAACTCTGTACTCTTACGAAAGTCCACTTCCTCAGAGACATACTTAACAAACTCGTCATTCAGTTCATTACGAGATATGAATGCAACTAAGACTGTTATAAGCACGGCGTTTAGGAGTAACATCATTTTAGCGTGCTGATAAATCCAACGAGCCAATTGACGAAAGTACAATGAACCTAATTCGTCGACACCTTTTCCGGAAGAATTCTTGGTGTTTACGAACATCATGATCGAAGGAAGTAATGTTATGCTAAGTAGCATCGCAACCCATATCCCACTCGATATAATATTTCCAAGATCTCTAAATGGAGGAGAGTCGCTCATATTCATACTCAAGAATCCGAGCGATGTAGTCAATGTTGTTAGAAATACTGGACGAAGATTACTCGCAAGGCTGTTCTTCATCGCCTCGACTTTGTTCTCCGAAACACCATATGATTTACGGTAGCCAAGTAAAATATGTACCGAATCAGCGACTGCTAATGTAAGGATCACAACTGGAGCTGCCATCGTGGGCGGAGTTAGTACTATCCCCATCCAACCAGCTAACCCCATGGCGCTACCGATGATTATCAATAGTGTCCCCATTAAAACAGCTGTGGTTTTCCAACACCTGAACAATCCAAATGCAACCAGGGTAATAGCTAATAACATCAGAGGAAATAGTTGAACCATGTCATCTTGCGACGCTTTTGGCATCGCATAGTTCATGATGATAAATCCAGTGAGGTAAACATCAAACTCAGGGTACTGCTCAAGAAATTGATTTCGAAGTACATATGCAGCATCAGCAACCTCTGCCAACTCGGTATTGTTGTGAATACCCGGCAGTTGAAAACGAACATTGACTCCAGTTACGGTAGCATTGGAGTTAATCAGTCTATTTATCAGCAAAGGCTCATTAACAGCAGTAGCCTCATATTGCTCTAGTTCCTTGCTTGATAGTGATACAGGCTGACTCGGTAAAAGGTCTCCTACCTCAAGATCATCATCATGGGAGTGGCTATGTTGATAATTACTTATAGAATCAACTCGAATTGAATAAGGCAATTGCCATGATTCTTCAGTTAGCCACTTAATTGCTTCTATGTTTTGATTGGTGAATAGCTTCCCATCTTTAGGCGCCAGAACAAAGAACACGTTGTCATTTCTGGAAAATGTACTTTCCATTTGAGAAAAATCACGCAACTGAGGATTATCGTCGCTGAAATAGAGACGATAATCTGTAGATAGATTGAGTTTATAACTACCTAGTGCAGCCACGATACATAAAAGTAGCGCACTCATTAAAGTGGCAGCAGGCCTAGTTACGATGAAATTGATTATAGATTTCATGATTATTAGCCTATTTTTTGTGATTTACAGCATTGAGCTAGAGCCTCCTCCAGAACGTTTAAGGTAAAGTTAAGTTGTTCCGTTGTATGTTGAGAGGAGATAAAGAACCTTAGTCGAGCGGCGTTTTCTTCAACGGCTGGGTATACTACAGGCATCACATTGATTTGATGTTGATATAAATACTCCGACATGCGCAGCGTTAGTTCAGAATCACCAATGATAACTGGTATTACAGGAGTGTCTTCACTGTATCCAGTATTAAAGTTACGTTGTTTTGCGCTACTCAAGAAGTAACTACTATTTTCTTTCAATTTTGCGATTCTATCCGGCTGTCTCTCTAACAACTCTATAGAAGCCAGAGCGGCGGCTGCGTTAGCAGGGGACATCCCAACACTGAACAGAAAACCTGGAGCAGTGTATTTTAGATACTCAATCAACTCTGTTCTTCCAGCGATGTATCCTCCACAAGAAGCGAAAGATTTACTTAGAGTCCCCATCCAGATATCTACATCTGTTCGGTTAACATCATATACTTCGCCTATGCCTCGACCAGTACCACCTATTGTTCCAATTGAGTGAGCTTCATCTACCATCAATACTGTTTGATATTTCTTCTTGATTTTGATGAATCTATCTAGTTCAGGTATGTCACCATCCATGCTGTAAACACCCTCAATGACAATTAGTATACGATTGTATAGGTGGGCAATTTGAGAGAGTTGTAGGTCTAAAGCAGCCCAATCATTATGTGGAAAGTTACGTCGAGTAGCGCCTGACATAATGGCACCTTGCATGACACTGTTATGAATTTCTGCATCATGAAGAATTAAGTCACCTTCACCAAACAAGTGACCAATAGTCGTTTCATTCGTGGCATGTCCGCCCAGGAACACGACCGCACTTTCGGTCCCTAGAAAATCTGCTATTTTCTTTTCTAGTTCACCGTGAATAGGTTTTTCCCCAGATATAGGTCGAGAAGCCGATGCGCTTGTTCCATAGTTGTTTATTGCGTCCTTAGCTGCACCGTTAACCTCTTCCTCTCCGCCCAGACCAATATAGTTATAGCTCGAGAAGTTAATATATTTCTTGTCGCTAATAGTAAGTTCTGCTCCAGCTATACCTTCATGGCAGCGGAAAAAAGGCAACTCACCAGGTACTTGTTCTAGCCGATTTTTTAAGGCTACGTATTCATCAAAACGTGTGAAATCGTGGGAAGCTATCTGTTCATTGGAAGCGATGGAGAAGTCGGAATTTTGAGTAACAGGTGATGTTGAGGTTGGGTCTAGTAGCGTTACCAATTTACCAACAGTAACTCCACCCTGTAATTGAGAGAGTAAAGCGTTAACAGAGTCGGGACTAAATGTCGGAAGCTGTTTTTCCATTTCTTTAGCGAACTGTGCGCTTAGCAAAGAGTCGAAGCCCAAATCAAATTTTGTATTTAGATGGGGCTGAACATGGTCTTTCGGAAGATTCAGTACCTTAGCAATTGCGATATACACGGCCTCTTCAGTCGACACTCCAACCTCATCACAAGCCGAATTTAAATATAGACTTTGCTCTGTCAATAGCAGCTCCGAACTAGTTGCTTCAGGTTTAGTCATCGAAAGGCTGTGGGCACTCTTACCAGTCATCGTCTCTAGCACAATAAGTTGCTTACTCATAATAGCGAGGTGTTCATGCATCAATTGAAGTGCACCATCTTTAGTTGAGTTAGTTGCATGAGGTGCTTGTTTTGTTTCCATATTATTGTTGTTCCCTTGGATTAATTCAGGTAGCCAATATTTTTGTTTTTGATAGGGGTATTCTGGTAACGTCAAAGGTTTTGTGGCTAATTTATTGAGAATTGACCATTTCGGATCAAAACCGGCCATAAATGAGTCTGCTAGGTGGCGATTAAATGACAGCCATTCGCCTTGGTTAGCCTGAGGGCTAAGAGTAGGCGTTACCCATGACTCCGGAGTCAATCTATTCAAGATTGGTGTCATCACTGGTTTAGGGCTAATCTCGATAAAATGTTCAAATCCTTGCGATGCTATAGCTTCAATCGCCTGCTTGAACAACACTGGTTTTCTAAGTTGACGAGCCCAGTATTCAGGAGTAAGTTCCAAGGTATCAATAGGTTTTCCTGTTAATGTTGACACAAATAAGCAATTACTTGTTTTGGAGCTAACTTCAGTTGCTAAGAGCTCAAACGGATTCAAGATAGGATCCATTTGTTTAGAGTGGAAAGCATGAGAAACAGCTAAACGAGGGTGTTTCCACTTAGCAGACCTAAGCAATTCGACTAATTGTGGTAACTCACTTTCTGGGCCAGAAATTACAGTGTTGGTTGCATCATTAAAAGCTGATATTTCATAGCTCAAGTGTGATGCCTGGTTCTCGAATAGGGATGTGATTGCTTCTATGCTGGCTTCTATAGACAACATTACGCTGTCCAAAGGCATTGTTTGCATTAGTTGGGCACGGTTGACAACAAGGTAAAGTGCATCTTCAAGAGTTAATGCCCCACAAATACAAGCCGCTACAAATTCCCCCAAACTATGCCCGACAACGGCAGCGGGTTTAATTCCAGCTGACATCCACAGCTTTGCTAACGAGTACTCCACACAGAATAAGGCTGGTTGTACATCAACTGTATTATTTCTTTCTTGTTGATGAATCAAGGTGAAAAGATCTAGGTCAAACTTTTCCTCTAGGACCTTTCTACATTCGTTCATGTGATCTCTGAAAACAGTACAACGTTGGTAGAGCTCTATCCCCATTTCAGGACGCTGGGAACTTTGCCCCCCAAAGACAAACACAGGCCTTAGGTCATATTTTTTAAAAGGGGTTGATTGTACAGAGAAATCACCTTCATCAACGAGAGCGGCTGCGTTAGGTAAAACAGCAACACTTCGCCATTGAAAACCACTTCTAACTTTATTGAGTTTATGGCTATAACCAATGCGTTGTTCAGGTTTTGAGTTGTTAGCTATCTTAACCCACTGTTGAATCTGACTAGACAGGGCCTCTTGATTATGAGCAGAAAGTGCTACGACTACTGGTTCATTAACATCTACTTCGTCTGTAAGGTGCTCTTTATGATTGCTATATTGCTCGAGCACTGTAAAACCATTGGTCCCACCGAATCCAAAAGAAGAAACAACAGCACGTCGTGGAAATTCATTTCCCCAAGAACTAGAGTTTTGTTGAATGTTTAGGCGGCTGTTTTCAAAGCTAATGTGTGAACTTAAGGTTTCGAAATTTAGGTGCTTTGGTAGTACACCGTGGTGGATTGACAATACTGCCTTAATAAATCCGGCGATGCCAGCTGCTGATTCGAGGTGACCTAAATTTGTTTTTACCGAACCTACAGAACAAGGAATCCTTGCCACCGAGTGCGATGCATCTAATACTCTTTGTAGTGCTCTAATTTCGATCGGGTCCCCCAAAGGTGTTCCAGTACCATGAGTTTCAACCATACCGATAGTTTCTGGAGTAATGTTTGCCAAGGATAGTGCTTTCGCTAAACCGACTGATTGAGATAGTCCGTTTGGAGCTGTTATAGATTGGCTGTGTCCATCCTGATTCACTACTGAACTTTTCAATACAGCATAAACTGAATCTCTATCTTCTATAGCTTGGGCTAATGGTTTCAGTAGAACAAGTCCCACCCCCTCACCACGAACATATCCATCGGCGTTTTGGTCGAACGTCTTACATCGACCATCTGCCGACATCATTCCATGACCAGACAAAGCAACATCTATGTCTGCAGAAAGCATTAAGTTAACCCCACCAGCAAGCGCCATTGAGCATTCTTCGTTGAGTAATGCACTTGCAGCTTGATGGATAGCTACCATCGAAGAAGAGCAAGCAGTATCGATTGCTAAACTGGGGCCGTCAAAGTTAAAGGTATATGAGATTCGATTGGCTGCGATGCTTGATGCATTTCCTGTTGCACTATATGGGCTGATATCATCGGGATCAATTCTGCGTGAATAGTCATTGTTTCCAATCCCAATAAAAACACCTATCGAGCGAGTGGTATCTCTAACGAAAGCGGGGAGTCCAGCATCTTCCATGGTGCTGTGTGTTGCTTCTAATAAAAGGCGTTGTTGAGGATCAATGTAAGGAGCCTCCGGTTTAGATATTCCGAAAAAGCCTGCGTCAAACAATGATATATCTTCCAACATACCCGCATGCTGTGGTAGATCGCTACATAGTCCTCTACGTTTCTTTTCGTTGACCGGACTCCAACGGTCTAAAGGTATAGACCGAACAGCATTTCTCCCGTCGACCAATAGTTTCCAAAACTCATCTACGTTGCGTGCACCAGGAAAATTACAACCGATGCCGATAATCGCTAAGTCTTTCGTATTATTATCAGTGGTAGCTTTTGAAGGAGTAGAACTTGTTTGGAACTGTGTAGCTAGGTACTCACTTAGAGAAGAGATTGTTGGGTACTCCCAAACTAGTGCAACCGGGACATCAAAGCCAAACTCATTCTCAAGCTCACCACATATCCCAACTGCTTTTACTGAATCCAACCCATATTGCAAGAAAGGTTGATTTATATCGATGTCGTTTACGCTAATGCTGTTTTCTTCAGCAATACGTTTAGCTAACCAGTCGGTCACTTCACATACTGAAATGTCGGTAGGCCTGTGCGATACACAATATTTATCCGTATCTTGATTCGTAGCCGAGTCTGATAAAATGATATCAAAATCACAGGCTTCGTGACGAAGACAGGTTTCTCTGCGTTGGACTTTCCCACTTGATGTTTTAGGGATAGCTCCAATCTTAATCAATGAGATGCTACCAACAGGATATGGGAGTTGAAGGCTAAGTTGTTGACGTATCTTATTGATCAGGGCACCTTGATGATCCTTGTTTTTTAACCTTGTTTCAACCACTAAGGCTATTTGTTTCTGGCTCTGAAAAGCAACAACACTACCTATAGACTTATCTAGGCTCTCAACAACGTATTCAACGTCCTGTGGGTAAATATTGCTCCCATTTAGGATAATGAGATCCTTTAAGCGCCCCGTAACAAACAGCTCTCCATTTTTCATAAAACCATAGTCACCTGTTCTTAGGTAACATTGTTCAGCTCTACCTTGTATGCGAGCTCGAAATATTTCATTAGTTATTTCTGGCTTACCCCAATAGCCTTGTGCAACGCTATCACCAGAGACCCAGATTTCTCCAATTTGATTCGCCTCGCAAGGGGTGCTATCAACAGGATCTACAATTTCAATGTCTAAATTGAATGGGTGGCCGCAATTTACAACTCGTTTTGAACTGACTGTATCTGCACTACACTCAGTTACTTCATGTTGTAATAAGGCTGCTTCATCTACGGAATAATAGCTATTGCCAAGTAGATAGCTGCCACCCGAAACGAGCAACGTTGTTTCCGCCATTCCGTAGCATGGAGTAAATACTGTTGGAGATATTTGTGATTCACTAAAATGACTAACAAACTGCTCCATAACTTCTTGCCGAATCGGTTCGGCACCGTTGAGTGCATGCTCCCAGCAGCTGAGGTCAAGCTCTCGACATTGTTCTGGTGATACTTTTTCAATGCACAATTCATAGGCAAAATTGGGGGCTGGGGAGTAACGAGCGCGATATTTTGCAATTGTCTCCAGCCAAAAAAGAGGGCTTTTTATGAAAGTCATCGGCGCCATCATTACTTGATGCACACCAGAATACAAAGCAGTAAGGATTGAACCAATTAGGCCCATATCATGATAGGCGGGTAACCAACTGACACTAGTCTCTCCAGGTTTTGCATCGACTAGTTTTTGAATAGAATATACGTTGCTCAGTAAATTAAAGTGATTGACCATTACCCCTTTGGGATCACCAGTTGAACCCGATGTATATTGCAAAAACGCCAATTGTTCTGCGTCAACTTCGGGCAAAATCTGATCGTTTATTTGCTCTAACTCTTCTGCAAATATCCAACGGGAATTAGATAGTTTCGGATAGTGATGACTCCATGTGCTTTGTTTTTCGTACACTTTCCTAGTGCTAAAAATTAAATCAATATCCGCATCTTCACTGACATGGTTAATTTTTCCGATGGTCTTTCTGTTAGTTGGAAGCTGTAGCGGAACTGCTATCGAACCACTGTAAAAGCAGGCTAGTAATGCTACGACAAACTCCAATCCTGGCTCAAACTGTAGAAGAACTCTGCGGTTAAAGACATTACGACTTGATAAGTATTGAGCTTGTTCTAATGCCTTCTGCCTTAGTATCTTGTAGCTAATAGAAATTGGTTCGGACTTTCGGCTTGCAAGGAAAGTGAATGCAATGTTGTTAGGAGTTTCTGCGGCCCAATGATCAAGGCTATCTAAAATAGTATTCATTTCTTTTTTCACTTGAGTTACCACTAGGCCAAATTATGAACGGAGTTTCGAACTGTTATTTAAAGATGATGACTTTTTTTAATTACTACAAAAATAGAGTAGTAGTATGGGTCCGCATTAGTTATTGATTCAACTTCTAATCCTACCTCATCTAACATGTTATTGAATAGATCCCAACGCTCGGCGCTGTCGAAAGAGGCTACGCTATCATTAAGCATAACTTCCGCATATTGCAGCTTATTAGCCAAAAACATGTCAACCTTCCTTCTGAAACCATAGTCTTTATTTGCGACGGCTATTTCTTTCCGTAATGCCTCGATGTGAGGATAGTACTGACCTACAACGATCCTTCCGTCATCACTCAGCATAGATTGTAGCCTTTTAAACAAGTCTAACTGTTGCTCTAAGCTGAAATAAAATAGTACATAAATCAGAAATACTGCATCGACCTGCCTTTCAATATCAAGTTCCATGATGTCTTGGTTGTGAATAGTTATGTTATTAAAGTCTTTAAATCGCTTTTCAAGTTTTTTATACGCTGCTTCTTGACGCTCGACGCCATGTATTTCCTTTACTGTGAAATTAGAGTTTACAAGGTTAATGTAATCTCCAAAACCACTACCTATATCCAGTACAGATTCGATGTTACTTTTTGAATTTAATTGTTTAATTACGGATCTAAAATTGTCGGATGTAAATGAATTGAAGGCCATTCTTCCAAGGTTTGAAAAGAAAAACTCATCTTCATTTGTAGTCGGAATCATATTTATCAAGTCAGTACGCATCAAATCGATTACAGCACCTGCTTTTGTAACTTCATAATAAAGAGCACTACTACCTGATGCATTTTTCCAAAATTCATCTACACCATATTCTTTCGTTAATTTTATATCGATAGGTTCACCATACCGAACGCAGTTCATAAGGTATATATAAAGGAAGTCTTTAGATATTTCGCTGTATTCGTCATCTCTATCAACCAGTTTTATTACATTTTGCCAATCTTTTATATCAATAGCATTTAGTATTCTGTAATGATCGCACTCGAGAGGAGACTGATAATTTTGTTTGAGTTTGTATGTATTATCACTATATTCAATAACCTCTAGCTTGAGTAGATAATCCATAAATGCACGAGATATCTGAGGAGATAAACTGGATATATCGCCCGGTTTTACCCCTAATTTAAACTGATCGTGAAGCGAGCATTTGTTCAAGATAAATAGGGCTACATATCTACTAAAGGAAACAAACCTCATACTAAAGTGTAACTTCTTACCTGTTGGGAAGTACTTCATGTAATTCGAAGTTGCTCTCAAGAACGACTCCAAATAGCCAATTGAGTCAAACTCTTTGGAACTAAAGTCCTTGCCTCTTAGAGGCTGATAACTAACCAAACTATTCATGTTGAATAACTCCATATCTCCCCATGCAAGGGGATGTTATTGATAAAATAACTCATAACTAGCTATTGAGCTTCTCGTTAATAACTAGTTATATCAATTGCTTAGGGGGCTTTCTCATTTGCATGTATAATATGGACTAAATTAATCGGTAGCAATGATAAATACCAATGATAATAGGAGATCGAACCAGTGTCATATCACGATATGAAATGCAATCTAAGATTTTAGTGTATTTTGTAAAATCCAGATCTATGTCGTATAAATAATCTGGTGATGATGTCAGGGTTCTTTGAATAAAACTTGAATTATAAACTATTGATATAAATGTATATACCGAATCAACTTGAAGATGCAGGTTTGAGAACCTGGAAATTATCATTAATTCTATACCCAATCAACTTGAAAATGCAGGCTTGAGTACCTGAAAATTATCATTGATTCGAGACGTCAGTGAACCTGCGA
>NZ_JBNJOH010000066.1:0-17339 GCF_050113735.1 Vibrio sp. TRT 2004
ATTAACAGTGAAAACATGGTTCGTTTTTTCTGTAGACTCAGAGAGAGTTATCCGTTAGCCCACAAGCTTCACATCATTTTAGATGGTGCTGGTATCACCGTCATTCAAAAGAAGAAATTCAATACTGGCGCAGTGGTATAAAAAAAGAGCTCGGGAGCATTTATTGGCTATATCGGCTAAATGCAGAGTGCTTGAGATTCGGTTTTTTGAGTGCTTTTTTTATGGGAATTGTTATGGGGATAGAATATCAATTTGGGATATTTGGTATCTTTTTCGATTAACGGAATTTGTTTAACCGATCGCCTTTATTATCCAAGACTGTTTTCTAACGCTTTTTCCCTTCGTACTCGCTGGAAATAGTTCCAATGAAACTACCCTCTACACGACATTAATTTTCACTTAATCCTTTTCGAGCATTGCAAAAAAGTACGAGTGTGCTAAAAATAGCACTAATAGCAATGAGAGAGCGGTATGAGTAAAGGCAGAATTACCCGAGAGAATATCTTAAGCAAGGCATTTGAACTGGCGAGTGAGAATGGTCTTGAGAGTCTCACCATTGGGGAGCTAGCAAAGCAATGCGGGATGTCGAAAAGTGGCTTGTTTGCCCACTTTAACTCCAAAGATAATCTGCAAATAGCGGTGTTGGAGCATGCCAATTTGATTTTTACTCAGCGTGTTATTGCACCTGCTCGGGAGAGGACGTCGATCAGCATCGAGGATAAACTAACTCAGTTACTCGATAACTGGCTAGGTTGGAATCACTCTTTTCAGGGTAGCTGTATGTTTCTTGATGCATGGAAAGAAACGGGTAGCGAAGCGTCACCCACTCAACAGGTGCTAAAAAAGACCATTGCAACATGGATTGAATACTTAACGATTCAGGTAGCAAAAGGGGTAGAAAATGGTGAGTTTCGCCGCGATTTAGACCCAAAGCAAGCAATCTATGAGCTGTATGGTTTGTATTTAAGTGCGCACCTTTTTTACTCCATACGCGGTGAGCAGGCAAGTCAACAACACTTCTGGCTGGGCGTTCAGCGTCTGATGGCGGACTGGAAGTAAAACTAAGCTAAGTGGATGACTACTTAGCTTATTATTTAACTTAAAATAGCACGGTCGTTCGCTTTTGGGGTGTAAGAGACTGGCATAACAAGGACTACAAGATGAGTGAGAAGATTTACTTTAATACCGCTAAAAAGTTTAGTGTTAAGAAAAGCTTAGTAAACTTAACCACACGCCTTCATCATACTCTGGCACCTACACACGCAAAGAGAACTGCGCGTAACCTTTTACTCACCCCTGCTCGAGCTAAGCCTAAAAATGAGTTACCAAGTGGATTGGTTACTGGTGAAGTGGCATCGAAGGAAGGGTTACTGAAAACTTACCAACTGGGTAGTGGCCCAGTTTGGGTGATGACGCACGGTTGGTCTGGTAGTGCTAATCAGTTTTTCCCGCTGATGGAGCACATCGCAAGTCAGGGTTACACCGCTTTGGCTTATGACCATCCAGGGCATGGCCGCAGTGAAGGTGCTTATGGTCATATCCCAGCCTTTGTTCTTGGTTTAGAGTCCATTCTGGATAGTGTTGATGATGTTGCAGGGCTAGTGGCACATAGTATGGGGACGGTTTCTGCGCTTGAATGCCATCATCAAAAGTTAGTGGATAAACCACTGCTGCTTATCGCTCCTTTGCTCGATTATCTGGATAACTTGTTTGGCAGTATTGCGCGTTCTGGCTACTCGATGCGCCTATTTGATGCGGTGGTTAACGAGGTGGAAGAGCAATATCGCTATCCTCTCAAGTCGATTGATCCATACAGTAAACTTAAATCTCGCTCAGCACAGACTATTATTGTTCATGATGAACAGGATAAGTTTGCCAAGTATTCTGAGTCGGTTAAAGCCGCGCAAGAAATGGCGAATGTCAGCTTGGTCACAACACAGGATCAAGGACATGGACGAGTGATGAAGTGCCAACAAGTGATGGATAGTTTTGATAAATTGGTGTCAAAACAGACGTTTTTATGATGGGAAAATGTCCAATCTATTCATGTTGTTAACAAATATTTCCATGTTGTTGATATGGTTAACAGATTTGCAATGAAAAATATTTCCGAAGCAGGTTGTATGGGATCATTTGCTATGCCACATGGCCCTCATAAGGAAATATAATAATGAATAGAAATGATAGTGTCCCTTTGCCCACCAATACCAGAGAATGGTTGTTTAACCGCAACAGTATGATTGTCTTAGCCGATATCGCACTGTTTGCGGCTCTATACTTTACCTTACCATTTGATCCTAAAGTGGTATTGGGTATCTGTATGTTAATTTTTGTCGCCATTCTTTGGCTGACAGAAGCCCTACATGTCACTGTAACGGCCATACTCGTCCCGATCATGGCCGTGTTATTTGGTGTTTTTGATACCCAAACGGCTCTAAATAACTTTGCTAACTCCATCATTTTTCTGTTTCTTGGTGGCTTTGCTCTTGCTGCCGCTATGCACCGACAGGGGTTAGATAAGGTTATCGCTGATAAGGTACTTGTTTTAGCCAAAGGCAAAATGAGCGTTGCAGTGTTTATGCTATTTGGTGTAACGGCGGCGCTTTCAATGTGGATCAGTAACACAGCAACGACGGCGATGATGCTGCCTCTTGTGCTTGGTGTCTTGAGCAAGGTGAACTCAGAAAGCGGCCATAAGACTTACGTATTTGTGTTGCTTGGCATCGCGTACAGCGCAAGTATTGGTGGTATCGCGACCATCGTTGGTAGTCCACCGAATGCAATTGCTGCGGCTGAAGTAGGTCTAACATTCACAGATTGGATGCGCTTTGGTATTCCAACGACCTTGATCTTACTGCCTATCTCTATCGCGGTACTGTTTGCGGTTCTAAAACCAAACTTGAGTGGTCAGTTTGAGTTGAACAACGAGCCAGTTAACTGGGATAAAGGCAAAATCGTTACTTTAAGCATCTTTGCCGCGACCGTCTGCTTGTGGATTTTCAGTAAGCCTATCAATGCCATGCTGGGTGGCTACGCGAAGTTTGATACTGTCGTTGCACTCGCTGCGATTGTTGCCGTTAACTTTGCACGTGTGGTGCACTGGAAAGACATTGAAAAAACCGCTGACTGGGGCGTATTACTGCTGTTTGGTGGTGGTATCTGTCTAAGTAATGTTCTTAAAGCGACAGGTACGAGTGTTTTCCTTGCTAATGGCTTGAGCGAGCTGATTGCTCACCTAGGCGTGTTCTTTATTATCGCTGTGATTGCCGTGTTTGTGGTGTTCTTGACGGAGTTCGCGAGTAACACAGCCAGCGCAGCATTGCTGATCCCTGTCTTTGCCAGCGTGGCGGAAGCGTTCGGTATGTCACCTGTAGTTCTGTCGGTATTGATTGCCGTAGCCGCTTCTTGTGCCTTTATGTTGCCAGTGGCAACGCCACCTAACGCGATCGTGTTTGGTTCAGGTCATATCAAGCAGAGCGAGATGATGCGTGTTGGACTTATTCTCAACTTCGCCTGTATCGCTGCGTTAACCTTTATCGCGATGACTTTCTGGGCTTAACCAGTCCGTTAAGATTAAAAACCTGCTGTACGGCAGGTTTTTAATATTTCATTCCTACCGAATCGTGAGTAATAGTCGGTAGGGGCGGTAGGCAGTTACTTTTTAAGTGCTACGCATTTTAGCGGTTGTTCATTTTTGTTGGGCGATTTGCGAGTCTTATTGAGGTACATATCTTTATCTGCTCGTGCCAAAGTATCCTGGCAGCAGAGGTAATTTTTCGGACCTGACTGTGCTACACCAACGCTAAGCGATATGTCTTCTCGCAGAGAGGCAAGGTTTTCCATCATGCGTGGAATATAGTTCTCGACGGCGGATTCTTTAGTGCAACTCGGCATGACAACCACGAACTCATCGCCACCAACTCTAAAGCAGAGGTCAACATTGCGAGAAGCGCCTCTGAGGCAATCAGAGACAATAATCAACACGCTGTCGCCTTCTTCATGACCAAACTGGTCATTGAAGTGTTTAAAGTTGTCGACATCGATATAGACGATGGCGACGGGATCGTTTTGTTGTTGTGCTTCTGAAAACAACTTACTGGTAAACTCTTCAAAAGCGCGCTTGTTATAGAGATTGGTCAGTGGATCTAAACGCGCCATCTTTTCAAGGCTTCGCGTTCTTTCTTGAACAATAGACTCGAGCTCATTGACGTACTGAAAGGATTTGTTCTTCTCAATCTCGATTTCGTTCATCATGCTTTTTATGTAAGTATCAAATACATAAGAAACATCAAAGTCAATCAATCGGTCGAGAATGTCACTCAGCATCTGAGCATAATTAGGATCATCCAAATGATTATGAATCGTAGAGATCAGCTTCGCTTTGAGGTAGTTCACCGAAGATAGATACATTTTCGGGTCTACACCGATGCGTTTGTGGACTAGACCGATACGAAGTCGATGTTCGACATAATCCAAATTGATATCTTTACTGAACAGATCGGTAATGTATTGTCTTAGTGCAGACATTAAGCGCTGTAATGTACCCGCATCACCAATTAATGTTTCGACATCAGGGCTGCGAGTTTGATGGGTATAGAAGTCATCAACAATGGCATCTAAATGACGAGAGATGACCCCTTTCATCGTCCTTAATTCGTTGATATCACTCGTCGTGAGCCTAAAAAGATGCAGTCTTTGTGTTAACTCGGTTTCTGATATTTTTTGTTGTTCAACGAGGGATTTGTCTGTGATTCTCATCTTAACTACCCTTAATACACCTAGCCATGAACTCATTTTATAAAACAGTATGCATATTTTGCCTAAATTTGATTGTTGCTAGATGTTATGGGGTATTTGCGATGCTCTTAACGTTAAAAGCCCCGCTATCGTAAGCGGGGCTGATTGCATCGGTGAAACGAGTGGTTAGCCGATGAATAGGAAGAACAGGAATGTAGCGACAATACCAATCAGCGCATACGGGAACTGCGTGGTAGCATGTTGCATCGAAGTACAGCCAGAACCTTGAGCAGAGAGTACAGTTGAATCACTGAAGAAACAGGAGTGGCTGCCTGCCGCTGATGCAGAAAGTAGTGCTGCAACAGTTAGGTGTAGAGGCACGCCAAGTTGTTCACCTAGTGGAAGAACAATCGGCATTGCTACCGCAAACGTACCCCAAGATGATGCAGTCGCAAACACAAGGCCACCAGTGATCATAAAGATGATGGCAGGGAAGTAGGACGCAGATAAGTAAGGGCTAACCGTCTCGATAACATACTGAGTCACACCCAGTGAATCGTTGACGTTTTTGAGCATGAAGCCACCAATAACGGTTGCTAGAGGTAACAGCATGACCTTGATACCGTCGTAAATCGCCTCAAACATGTCATTCATCGAGATCAGTCGCTGTACCCCATAGAAACAAACCGTAAAGATGATTGCGACAAAGACGCCTGCTAATAGATCGATACCGTAGTACCAACTTGCCGCAACAAGCACGACCATTGGAAGTAGGAAGTTGATAAGACCCATAGTTGGACTGGTGTGCGCTGAAATATCTGAACCAAAATCGATGTCAGTAGCGCCGTCTGGGCGAACTTGTCCGTTTTTAGCACGTTGCTCGGCTTTTTTCATCGCACCAAGATCTGGGATCTTTTCGAGTGCAACCAGCAGAACAATCGCTAGCGTCACCCAACCGTATGCCATGTATGGGATGGCTTCAATGTAGGTCTTGATACCTTCGCCAGATTCGGCCACATTGTTTGCTTCCAGAAGTGAGCTAAAGAATATTGCCCACGTAGAAATCGGTACCAAAATACAAATTGGTGCTGCGGTTGAGTCAACCAGATAAGAGAGCTTTTCACGTGAAATCTGGTAGCCATCCGTCACCTTCTTCATTGAGGATGAGATTGCAATGGCGTTTAAGTAGTCGTCAATGAAGATCACGATACCCAGAACGAATGTCATCAGCATCGACTGGCGACGGCTCTTCACTTTGGTCACCAGCATATCTGAGAAACTGAGTATGCTGCCGCCTTTTTCAAGGATAGCGATCAGGCCGCCCATCAAGCCACAGACCAGAATGATCCAAGCGATGGTTTCATCCATCATAACCGTCATTGAGATATCAACTATCTGCTCAACGGCTTGTGCCGGATTTAGCAGTAAAACCCCAGCAATCGCACCGCTAAATAGCGCTTCTACTGTACGGTGAGTCGTGAGAGCAAAGACGAGTACTAACGCTGTTGGGAGCAGGCTCATCCAGCCATAAGCTTGACCTTCTTCATGGCTAAGGCCAATAGCAGTAAAGAAGATAAAGGTCGCTATCACCAGTAAGGTGACCACAATATGTTGGGTATTGATTTTAAATGGTGCATCCAGCACCTTTGTTTGAGTCGTCATAGCTTGTCAGTCCTTTGTTAAGCTGAGTGCAACATCCAATCGATTTCTAGGGGAGTAACGGCTCGCTCAAATTCCGCGAGTTCACTCCGTTTACAGGCTAGGAATAAATCGATGAATTCTCTCGAGATGTATTGAGCCAACTCGCTGTGTTCCAATTGATCCAGAGCTTCAGACATTCGCACAGGTAAGTCAACAGCATTATCACTAAGAGGAGGAGGGCATTGTTCTTTGGTATAGTTTTCGCTGGCCAGCACCGCGGAGAGCACGACAGCTGCGAGAATGTATGGGTTCACATCTGCGCCTGCAATACGGTGCTCAATACGACGGTTCTTGCTGTCGCTAATTGGTACGCGTAGTGCGACACCACGGTGGTTTACTCCCCAGTCAGCTTGGGTAGGTACATAAGCACCAGGCACAAAGCGACGGAAAGAGTTGATATTAGGGCAGATTAACGCCATTGAATCGGATGTTTGCGCTAGCATTGCCGCGATAGTCTGATAAAACAGCGGGCTCTCACTTCCATCAGCGAGGCTAAAGTGGTTGTTACCTTCTTCGTCGACAAGGCTGATGTGGATATGCATGCCATTACCAGCTTGCTCTGCAAAAGGTTTGGCCATAAAAGTGGCATCAAAACCATGTTGGTTGGCAACCTGACGGATGACGCGTTTTGCGATGATGATTTCATCACACACTCGCAACACATCTTTTGAATGGTTGAAGTTGATTTCAAACTGCCCTGGTGCAGATTCAGATAAGGCACCCGATGTGTTCAACCCTTGCTCTTGAGCCACTTTACTTAGATCGGACAGGAAGTCGGCATAATCATCAAGACCACCAAGGTCATAAACTTCAGTATCTTTTTCACGGACGTGTTTGGCCGGGTTAATGGCGGTTTGCAATTCTCCATTCTCACCGCGTTTCTTATCAATTAGGTAGAACTCAAGTTCTAGAGCAATGCAGGGATAAAGGTTTTTTCGGTGCAGTTTTTCGACCATGCCGCCAAGAATATTGCGAATAAATAGAGAGTTTGGGTTTACTCCCGTTTCATCCATCATGCTCAACAGCAGTTGACCCACTTGAGGTTTTGCCGTTGGCATGAGTGTATCGGCGATAGGGAAGCACATATTGTCTGGTTCGCCCAAATCTTCGCCAAGCCCAGCAGACTCCACTACATTTCCTTTGGTATCCAAGGTAATGGTAGATAAAGGGAGAGCGACCCCTTTATGCAGTTTGTCGAGTCCACTCACTGGGATGCGTTTACCACGTGGAGTGGCGTTTATGTCAGTGAAGATCAGGTCGACAAACTCTATTTCTGGCCATTGCTGTCTAAAATTTTTAACTTCCTGTAAATACGATTCCATTTTTAGTTCTCCAAGTAGCCTGACGAGCGGCGAGCTAAAAATAATTGATTTAACAATTAAGTTACATCATTTAGACCAAAGTCTAAGTAATGACAATTATTTTCTTTATATACAATGATTTAACTTCGTTTGCATGAAAGCGGAGAGTTCATTGTGGGTTTGTTTTGTTAACTATTTTGTAACAGGTGATGGTCTTTTGCTCAATATATTGAGCAAAAAATGGTTCTTTTTTGACCAAAAAGGAGGGGTTGGTCACGATTTGGTCAGAATATCGAACATTGCTGTTGATAATTTTGTACATGGTTTGTAGTGTGAATGTTAAATAAATTGAACACGGAAGCATCATGGCTAAAACAAGCAAACCCGTCATTGGTGTCGTCAGCTGCGCGAAAGAGCTAGGTGGCTACAAGATTCAGTCAGTTAATGACTTTTATCTTCGTGCAGTAAAGGATTTTGGCGGTCTACCTCTGATTCTGGCTCCGGACTTACCAGAAGAAGACATGCAAACCCTTCTCGAATTGTGTGATGGATTTTTGTTTCCGGGAAGTCATTCGAACGTTGCTCCGCATCGCTATAACGCAACGCATGAAGAAGCAAAGAAAGATGAGAAGCGCGATGAGCTGGCATTCTCTCTTATTCGACACGCAGTTGATAAAGACATTCCTTGTTTGGGGATCTGCCGAGGATTCCAAGAGATGAATGTGGCGCTAGGTGGTTCGTTGAATCCAGCTGTTCACGATTCTGGTTTTAGTGACCACAGAGAGAAACCGGTTGAAGATTTTGAACAGAAATATGCACCAGCCCATGCTGTGCTCGTTCAGAAAGAGAGTTTGTTTGAGCAGTGGTTAACAGAAAACCAATGGCAGAACACCAGTTTGTTCGAAGTAAACACCCTACATAATCAAGGGGTCGACCAACTCGCACCACAGTTGCAAATAGAGGCTAAGGCCCCTGATGGTCTGATAGAAGCCTTTAGCCTGCCAGGACAAAAATTTTTCGTTGGCGTGCAGTGGCACCCAGAATGGCAAGCAAAAACCAATCATTTCTCTCAAATTTTATTCAAAGAATTTATGATGGCTGCCTCTGTATAAATCAGGAGCAGAATGAATGGACAATCAAGAGATTGGTAAAAATATTGTTCAGTTAAGAAAACAAAATGGATTGTCACAACGCGAACTCGCTGAGCGAGCGGGCATTACACACAGTGCGATTTCTTCAATTGAGAATGGCAAAGTCAGCCCGTCAGTGAGTTCGTTACAGAAAATAGTTAATGTTTTTTCTTTATCACTTTCTGAGTTTTTCATTGTTGAAAATGATCAAAGTGATGAAACGAAGGTTGTCGTGACACAGGATGAGCTGGTTGAAATGGGCAGCGAATCGGTTTCGATGAAACTTGTCACCAACGGCAGCAAAGATCAGGTAATCGGATTCCTGATTGAAGAATATGCTCCGCACGGTACCACGGGTGCGCGAGAAATCAGACACGAAGGTGAAGAGATAGGTACGGTCCTTGAGGGGGAAATTACTCTTGAGTACCGAGGAAAGTCTTATCTTATCAAGCAGGGCGAATCGTACGTTATTGATACGATGAAACCGCATAAGTTTACTAATCACACAGACAAGGCTTGTCGAATGATAAGCGCGCATACGCCGACCACATTCTAAGTGGGCCTTGCCTTGTTGTGATAAACAAGGAGGGCGTATGAAAACCCAAGAGCAATGGATTGAACTCAAAAACAATCTCGTCATTGAGGGCCGATCTTATCTGAATGGCGAGTATTGTGAAGCACAAAGTGGTCAAACGTTAGGCGTATTCAATCCAGCAACGGATGAAAAACTGACTGATATCGCTCGTTGTCAAAGTGAAGATGTCGATCTTGCGGTTAAGTATGCCCGAGATGCTTTTAAAGCTGGCGATTGGAGCAACAGTGCTCCTGCCAAGCGTAAGGCAGTTCTGTATAAATTTGCCGATCTCATCGAGCAGCATTGTGAGCAATTAGCCCTGCTTGAAACCTTAGACACCGGCAAACCTATTTCTCATAGTGTATCAACGGACGTACCTGGCGCAGCCAATTCATTGCGCTGGTATGCAGAAGCAATTGATAAAGTTTATGGGGAAGTCGCACCAACAGAAAAAAATGTTCATGCCTTTATTTCTCATCAACCTATAGGCGTTGTTGCCGCAGTCGTTCCTTGGAACTTCCCTTTATGGATTGCTTGCTGGAAACTTGGACCCGCGCTTGCGGCGGGCAACAGTGTCATCCTTAAACCGTCTGAAAAATCATCTCTAACGGCTATCTACTTAGGTCAACTTGCCGAGCAGGCAGGTCTACCAAAAGGTGTTTTCCAAGTCGTCACCGGTTTTGGACATGAAGCTGGTGACGCTTTGGCTAAACATCATGATGTTGATTGCATCGCGTTTACTGGTTCAACCCGAATCGCGGGTCAGCTAATGATCAGTTCAGGTGAAACAAACCTGAAGCGAGTATTCGCTGAAGCGGGTGGTAAGAACGCCAACATCGTCTTTGAGGACTGTGACGATTTGGATCGCGCAGCAGCGGAAACTGCGGCGGGATGTTTCTACAACCAAGGTGAAGTATGTGTTGCTGCGACGCGTCTGTTGGTGCATGAAAGCATTAAGGATCGCTTTGTCGATAAAGTGATTTCAGCGGCACAGGCATTTATGCCTAAAGATCCTCTAGACACCTCCTCATCAATGGGGGCATTGATTGACAAGGAGCACAAAGCCAAGGTGCTTGAATACATCCTCCTTGGCCAGTCTGAAGGTGCGACGCTTCGCTGTGGTGGCGACGTTCAGGGTCAAGGCGCTTTCGTCGAACCAACCATTCTTGACAACGTCGACAACAAAATGAAAGTGGCTCAGGAAGAGATCTTTGGTCCGGTATTGTGCGTGATTCCATTCAAGGATGAAGCGCAAGCTATTGAGATTGCCAATGACTCACAATATGGCCTTGGTGCAGCACTTTGGAGTAGCAACATCAACCGTGTTCACCGTGTAGCGAAACAGCTACAGGCGGGCTCGGTCTGGGTCAATAACTACAACGAAGGTGACATGACTGTCCCGTTTGGTGGATTCAAGATGAGTGGTAATGGCCGCGACAAATCGCTGCATGCCATCGAGAAATTCACTGAAACTAAGACGACTTGGATTCGTCTACACCCTTAAGCCTGCTGAAGATTAATAAAGGAATATCTCTATGAACAAGCATACGGATTCGTTCTACGCCCATTCTGTACCCAATATGCCTGACTACCCGCAACTGCAAGACCACATTGAGTGTGATGTTTGTGTCGTAGGTGCAGGATTCTCAGGACTCTCTTCTGCCCTGCACTTGGCCGAAAAAGGTTTCAAAGTGGTGGTGCTGGAGAGCGCAAAAGTCGGTTTTGGAGCAACGGGTCGTAACGGTGGACAAATCGTCAATAGCTACAGCCGAGATGTTGATGTACTAGAAAGCCGTTACGACCACGCTCAGGCAAAAGCGCTTTGTGAAATGATTTTTGAAGGTGGCGATATCATTCGTGGCCTGATTGATAAATACAATATTGATTGTGACCACAAACAGGGTGGTCTGTTTACCTCGCTAAATAAAAAGCAGCTTAAAGGGCTGGAAGAGCATAAGAAGAACTGGGAACGCTACGGCAATGATCAGCTTACCTTGCTTGATGCTAACGAGATTGAGCAAGCGGTCGGCACCAAAGTCTACTCTGGTGGCCTGCTTGATATGCGTGGCGGACATATTCATCCACTTAAACTTGCGTTGGGTGAAGCGGCAGCATTCGTCTCTCTTGGTGGGCAAATCTTTGAACAGTCGGCAGTAACTACGATTGAAAAAGGCGCTAATCCAGTTGCTAAAACAACGCATGGAAGTGTGAAAGCCAAATACTTAGTGCTCGCTGGCAATGCTTACTTAGGTGGGTTAGCGCCGAACATCAGTAATAAAGCGATTCCATGCGGTACTCAGGTCGTGGCAACAGAGCCATTGTCTGAAGAGTTACTCAAACAGATCTTGCCAACCGATTATTGCGTGGAAGATTGTAACTACCTACTGGACTACTTCCGTCTCAGTGCGGATAAACGCCTGCTGTTTGGTGGTGGTGTGGTATACGGCGCGCGCGATCCAGAAAATATCGAAGCCATTATTAGACCTAAGATGGAAACCGTCTTTCCTCAGCTTAAGGGCATCAAAATTGACTACAGATGGACAGGGAACTTCTTGTTGACCTATTCACGTATGCCTCAGTTTGGCGCGTTTGCTGACAACATCTACTACCTGCAAGGCTACAGCGGCCATGGGGTTACTTGTACCCATTTGGCTGGCAAGTTACTGGCAGAAGCATTAACAGGACATGCAGAACGTTTTGACGCATTTGCTGCCCTTAGACACTACGCTTTCCCAGGTGGTCGCCACTTCCAGATCCCGTTTACGGCTATGGGGGCGGCGTATTACAACCTGAGAGATAAATTGGCGATTTAGGAACAAAAGATAAGGAATATCCAATGAGTAAAGTCGTGAAGTTTGCCGCTCTACAGCTAACCATCAGCTGGGATCTGGAAGATAACCTCAGCAAAGCTAAAGCCGCGATCCGTGAAGCTGCGGCGAATGGTGCAAATGTGATTTTGCCTCAAGAGCTTTTTGCAGCGCCTTATTTCTGCAAAAAGCAGGAAGCGAAGTACTTTGAGTTGGCCCAAGAGACCGCTCACTGTCATCTGATTAAAGAGATGAGTGAATTGGCCAAAGAACTTGGTGTGGTGATTCCAGTTAGCTACTTTGAGAAAGCAGGCAATACTTTCTTTAACTCGCTGGTAATGATCGATGCAGATGGAACCGTACTGGACAATTACCGTAAGTCTCATATTCCTGATGGCCCAGGTTACAGCGAGAAGTACTACTTCAGCCCTGGCGATACGGGATTTAAGGTTTGGCAGACTAAGTTTGGTAAGTTTGGTGCAGGTATTTGCTGGGATCAATGGTTTCCAGAGCTTGCACGCAGTTTGGCTCTTCATGGCGCGGAAGCGATTTTTTATCCAACGGCGATTGGCTCTGAGCCTCAGGATCCAACACTGGATTCACGAGATCATTGGCAACGCACAATGCAGGGGCATTCTGCCGCGAATCTCGTTCCAGTGATTGCTTCCAACCGAGTAGGAACGGAAGTGGATGATGGTATCGAGACGACCTTCTACGGTTCTTCGTTCATTACTGACCACACTGGAGGCAAGCTTGCGGAAGCACCGCGCGAAGGTGAGGCAATCATTTACGCTGAGATCGATTTGGAGCAGACCGCGAAAGCTCGTCACTCTTGGGGCTTGTTCCGTGACCGTCGCCCAGATCTCTACGCTAGTGTAGGCAAGCTTGCAGTATAGGAGGCATTGGAATGCAGTTATTTTCAACGCCTGCACAAGATGGCTTCTATTTTCCGGCTGAGTTTCAGCCGGTTAGCCAAGTTTGGCTAGCATGGCCAGAAAGACGTGATAACTGGCGTGATGACGCCTTACCCGCTCAGCTAACTTTTGCTCGTATCGCCAATGCGATTTCTGAAGTGACGAAAGTCTGTGTTGCGGTAAGTAGCAAACAGTTTGATCACGCTCGTGACTTACTTCAGCCTGAAATTCGGTTAGTTGAAATCCCATTCAACGATGCTTGGATGCGTGATATTGGCCCGACAGTCTTGGTAAACGAGAGTGGTGAACGTCGTGGTATTAGCTGGCAGTTTAATGCTTGGGGCGGTGAGTACAACGGTTTATATGACAACTGGCAACAAGACGATCTCGTCGCCAGTTCGGTGTGTGACATAATCGGCATCGATCACTACCGTGCGCCATTTGTCCTTGAAGGCGGTTCGATTCATACCGATGGTGAGGGCACCTTGTATACCACTGAAGAGTGTTTACTTAGTCCTGGTCGTAACCCTTTGCTGACCAAGCAGCAGATCGAGCAGCAACTCAAGGAGTACCTCAGCATAGAGAAAGTGATTTGGCTTCCTAACGGCTTATTTAATGATGAGACGGATGGCCATGTTGATAATCTTATGCACGTTATTGCTCCCGCTAAAGTGGTGCTGAGTTGGACGGATGACCCAAGTGATCCTCAATATCATCTATCGCGCGAAGCGGAACGGGTGCTCAAATCACAGACCGATGCGCAAGGTCGTGAGATTGAAATTGTGCGTTTACCTTTGCCTGGCCCACTGCATTACAGTGAGAATGAAGCGCAAGGTATTGAGGTAAGCGAAGGAATGAGCCGAGAAGCAGGGGAACGCTTAAGTGCGTCTTATGCAAACTTTCTTATCGTAAATGGCTATGTATTTTTGCCTCTCCTTGATGATAGAACCGATGCTGAGGCGATCTCTGTGCTACAGAGCGCAATGCCGGATCATCAAATCATTGGGATACCGACAAGAGAAGTGCTGTTAGGAGGTGGGAACATCCACTGTATAACGCAGCAGATCCCAGCATAAATAAATCGTAAGCCACGTTAGAACTGATTGCGTGGCGAACACTAGCTTTCAAAAGGAATCACCATGCAACAAATTATTAATCAAAGTCTTCTTTCGTTTATGGTGCCGAGTGAAGAGCAAGGCATTGCCGTGACCAACCCTGCAACCGGAGAACGACTTGGCTTTGCTCCTGTTTCGTCTCAGCAATCCATTTTAGATGGCATTGAACGTTCAAGTGTTGCGCAGAAAGAGTGGGCGGCGAGGTCTGCGAAAGCACGCGGTGCTTTGTTATTGCGCTGGCATCAATTGCTATTGGAAAATAAACAAGACCTCGGCCGTTTAATGACGTTAGAGCAAGGCAAACCACTTGCAGAGGCAGAAGGTGAAGTGGCTTATGGCGCGAGCTTTATTGAGTGGTTTGCTGAGGAAGCAAAACGCACATACGGTGAAACGATTCCTGCGCCAAGTGGCGACAAGCGTTTGCTAACCATCAAACAACCGATTGGTGTGGCTTGTGCGATTACCCCGTGGAACTTCCCGATTGCGATGATTACCCGTAAGGCTGGCCCAGCATTGGCTGCGGGCTGTAGCTTTGTGGTTAAGCCATCAGAGTCTACGCCGCTATCGGCGTTTGCGGTGGTTGAGCTAGCGTATCAGGCGGGTATCCCACGTGATGTACTTCAGGTGGTGCTTGGTGAAGATTCACGTCAGGTTGGTGCTATTTTTACCTCTCATCCTCTCATTCGTAAGCTGTCTTTCACAGGCTCTACTAAAGTGGGCAGCATTCTAATGCAGCAAAGTGCGCACGACATTAAACGCACGTCGATGGAACTGGGTGGCAACGCGCCGTTTATCGTTTTTGATGACGCGGATATCGATGCGGCGGTAGCAGGTGCAATGGCGTCTAAGTTCCGTAACGCTGGCCAGACTTGTGTTTGTGCCAACCGCTTCTATGTTCACAGCACGGTTTATGACGAGTTTGTTGCCAAGTTTGACGCTGCTGTTCAAAACCTCAAAGTCGGTAATGGTCTTGAACAGGGCGTCACCATTGGTCCTGTGATTAGCGAATCTGCTAAGCAGGGAATTCAAAGCTTGATTGATGGTGCGATTGAACAAGGTGCGCAGCCTGTCAGTGAGTTGAAGCAACTTGATGGACTCTTTATTCAGCCAGTGATTCTGAAAAATGTTACCCATGACATGAAGATCGTTTCGGAAGAGATCTTTGGCCCAGTCGCTCCCGTGATTGCTTTTGACAATGATGAGCAACTGATTGAGATGGCCAATGACACCATCTATGGATTGGCTTCTTATTTTTACAGCCAGAATATTCACCGCGTGTGGAAAATTGCTGAAGCGTTGCAGTACGGCATGGTTGGAATTAACGAAGGTATTATCTCTACGGAAGTGGCACCGTTTGGCGGTGTCAAACAGTCAGGCATTGGCCGTGAAGGGGCTAAGCAGGGTATCGATGAATACATGGACGTGAAATATCTCTGCTTTGGCGGCAACTAATTTAAGGAAAAATTAATGAACAACCAACAACTACATCAAAGAAGAAGTCAGGTCATTGCTCAGGGTATGGGCGCTATGTACCCACTCTATGTTGAGAAAGCCGATAATGCCCACGTGTGGGATATTGAAGGCAATAAATACATCGACTTCGCGGCGGGAATCGCTGTAACCAACACAGGTCACGCTAACAAGCGTATCAGTGAAGCGGTAAAAGCTCAGATTGATAAGTTCTCCCATACTTGTGCCATGGTCACCCCGTATGCCTCGTTTGTTGAACTGGCAGAGAAGCTGACAGAGCTTGCTCCGGGCCCATCGGCTAAAAAAGCGATTTTCCTCACCACGGGTGCGGAAGCGGTAGAGAACGCAGTAAAAATCGCACGAGCTCATACCGGTCGTAGTGGTGTGATTGCATTTAAAGGGGGGTTCCACGGTCGTACTAACATGACCATGGGACTGACGGGTAAAGTGGCGCCATACAAGGCGGGTTTTGGGCCGTTCCCAAATGAGATTTTCCATGCGCCATATCCGAATGCTTTCCACGGTATTAGCGTCCAGCAGAGTCTACAAGCGATAGAAGATCTGTTTGCTTGTGATATCGAACCATCACGCGTTGCTGCGATCATTTTTGAACCAGTGCAAGGTGAAGGTGGTTTCTACAAGGCACCGAAAGAGTTCGCTCAAGGGCTGCGTCAAGTGTGTGATAAGCATGGCATCATGTTGATTGCCGATGAGATCCAAACCGGCTTTGCGCGTACCGGCAAAATGTTTGCCACTGAGTATCTCGACATTGAGCCTGACATGATGACGATGGCGAAAGGAATCGCGGGTGGTTACCCAATCTCAGCCGTTGTCGGTAAGAGTGATGTTATGGACTCGGCACTACCGGGGGGGTTAGGTGGCACCTACGCGGGTTCGCCTCTTGGTTGTGCCGCTGGTCTGGAAGTGCTCAAAATTATCGAAGAGCTCGATTTATGCGCTAAAGCCCAAGGTATTGGTGAAGTGGTTAATGCTCGTATGACGAAACTGCAACAGTCTGTCCCTGCGATTGGCGAAGTGCGTACCTACGGTGCGATGATGGCCATCGAATTTACTGATCCTCAAACAGGTCAGCCTCTTCAGGATATGACCAAAGCGGTGATCAGCAAGGCACAGGAAAATGGTTTAATTCTGTTGTCATGTGGTGTCAAAGCCAACGTTATTCGTCTGTTACCACCACTGACTATTGAGCCAGAAGTTCTTGAAGAAGGCTTGGATAAACTCGAGAAGATCATTCTCGAAATCGCATAAAATGGAAGACCCGCAATCGCGGGTCTTTTTTTAATCATCAGGTGGAGAGAGCACTAACTTTAGGCGCTGTCTAAGTGATAGCCCCCGATGACTGGCACTATGAAACCAGTAGTAGAAAAAGTCCTGCAATACCAGTAGGAGTATGAAGGTCGCGGCCGTCATTTCGATATCGAATAAACGCCATCCGAATAGCCATTACGAACTACGCCCTGCTTCCCATTGATTGAGGCTGTAGTTAACCCCCGTCTTTTAAGCTCTCTTGAGCAAATTTTTGCCTCTGCTTTTTCTATGATATGCTCTTACGCATCTTGTCTCATTGTC